>NZ_JALPKP010000019.1:0-90040 GCF_051383635.1 Geodermatophilus sp. CPCC 205506
ACGCGGCTCCGGCCGGCGGGCGGCACGGGCGGCGGCCCGGGCGGCGCGACGGGCGGCCAGCCGCTCCCGACGCGCGGCGGCCCGCAGCACCAGCAGGTAGGCGACCACCAGGACGTCGAGCACGCCGTGGGCGATCCACACCCAGGGGCTCCACACCAGCGCGCCGACCAGAGCCAGCAGCGCGAGCGCCACCAGCCCCGCCAGCATCCGCCGGCGCACCGCGTGGACGTCGACCCGCAGCTCGCCCGAGGTCAGCAACGCAGCCCGGTCGATCGAGACGCGCTCGGTCTCGGCGTGGACCGCGGGGTCCACCGTCCGTCGCCGTTGCAGCGTCCGGCCGGAGTCGGCCAGGCCGGCTCGAGCCGTCTGCGCATCACCGCGGGTCACCACCATGGGCACCAGCACGACGAACCACAGCACGACCAGCGCGGCCAACAGCACGCCCGATCCCATCCAGAACACCACCCGTCACATGAGTCACTCGCCCGGCGAAGTTAAGGCCTGCGGTCACCCGGACGAGGGAGGCGCGCGGGCGTGTCACTGATGTGTTGTGTGACTGGAGTGCCGGTGGGGCGGCGTGTCGACATGGAGCCACCCGGGGACCGGTCGGGTGCGTGGTATGCGGGCGCGCTCAGTGCGGCGCGCGGGCCCGCCACGTGGCGAGGACGCCCTGGGGCGAGTCCTCGGCCAGCAGCGCGAAGGTGAGGTGGTCGCGCCAGTCGCCGTCGATGTCCAGGTACCGCCGCAGCAGCCCCTCGGACCGGAACCCCAGCCGCTGCACCAGGCCCTGGCTCGGGCCGTTCTCCGGCCGGATGTCGGCCTGCAGCCGGTGCAGCCGCGCCGGCCCGAACGCGTGGTCGCACACCAGGGCCACCGCCAGCGAGGCCATGCCGCGCCCGGCGACCGACCGGTCGATCCAGTAGCCCAGGTTGCCCGAGCGCAGCGCTCCCCGGACGACGTTGTCGATGGTCACCTGGCCGGCCAGCCGGCCCTCGACGCGGACGACGAACGGCAGCGTCGTCCCCGCCGCCGCCCGCCGCAGGACCGCCCGGCGCATCGCGCGGTAGGCCTGCGGGGTGTGCCGGGCCGACCACGGTGCGGCCGCGGTCGGCTCCCACGGCGACAGCCACGCCTCGTTGGCCAGCCGGACCTGGCTCCACTCCTCGGCGTCCCGGCGCCGAGGCGGGTGCAGCTCGACCGGTCCCCACGCCAGCCGCGCGGGCCAGCCGGGGTGCAGTGCGGGATCGACCACGAGTCGGTCAGCCGCCCAGCAGTAGGGGCATGACGGTGACCAGACCCCCAGCAGCCACCTCGGTGACGTCGTCGTCGACGACGATCAGGCAGTTGGCCCGCGCCATGCGGGCGAGCATCGCCTCGTCGCCGTCGCCGAGCGGCTCGACGACGTAGCCGCCGTCGGGGTGGCGCATGACCTGCCCGTGCAGGTACTGCCGGTAGCCCAGCGGCGAGAGCAGCCGCTCGGCGGCGATCGCCTGGACGGTGCGGCGGAACAGCTGCCGCTTGCCGAGCATCAGCCGGATGGCCGGGCGCACGAACACCTCGAAGGCGACCAGCGCCGCCACCGGCTCCCCGGGCACGCAGATCACCGGGACCGAGTCGCGCCCGAGCCGGCCGAACGCCTGCAGCGGGCCCGGGTGCATGGTCACCTGGGCGAAGTCCATCTGGCCGAGCTCGGTCAGCACCTCGCGCACCATGTCGCCCTCGGTGGCGAGGGTGCCGGCGATGAGCACCAGGTCGCTGCGGAGCAGCTGGCTCTCGATGACCTCGCCCAGCCGCCGGCGGTCGGCGGGGAGGATGCCCCACCGGTAGGCCTCCGCCCCGGCGTCCCGGGCGGCCGCGGCGAGCGCGTAGCTGTTGACGTCCACGACCTGCCCGGGGGCCGGCGAGGTGCTGATCTCGACCAGCTCCGACCCGGCGGACAGCACGGCCACCCGCGGCCGGGGGCGCACCTGCACGCGGTCGCGCCCGACCGCCGCGAGCAGGCTGATCTGCGCCGGCCCGATCGGGGTCCCGATCTGCACCGCGGTGGTGCCCGGCGCGACGTCGTCCCCCGCGCGGCGCACGTAGCCGCCGGCCTCGACCGGGGCGTGCACGGCGACGGTCACCGCGCCGCGGTCGGTCCACACCGCCGGGACGACGACGTCGGCGCCGAGCGGCAGCATCGCCCCGGCGGCCACTTTCTGCGCCATGCCGGGGCCGATGGACGTCGTCGCGGTGGGGCCGGCCACCGTCTCGCCGACCACGGACAGCAGGGCCGGCTCGGCGAGGCTCGCGCCCTCCACGTCCAGGGCCCGCGCGGCGTACCCGTCGAGCGCGGCCTGGTCGAACGCCGGCAGCGCCCGCTGGCTGACCACCTCCTCGGCGCAGAGCAGGCCCTGCGCGTCGAGGACGGCGAGCTCGATCGGGTCCGGCTGCGGCACCGCGGACAGGATCTCGTCGAGGTGCTGCTCGACACCCCGCGGCACGGCCGGCTCGGGTGTGGCCGGAGGCGGCGGCACCTGTCCGCGGTCGATCGCGCTCGTCTCGTGCTGGGGGGCCGGCGCCTCGCGCACGGGGGTGCCCTGGCGGAGGTCCAGCGCCGTGGTGTCCCGCTGCCGCGGGAGCGTCCCGCCCGTGTCGTCCTCGATCATCCCCACCACGGCGGTCGATGTTCCCCCTTGACGGCCGAGGATCAGGCCTCCGACGCGCCCGTGTCCGGCAGGTCGGCGACGAACTCGGTCAGCCAGGCCCGCAGCGGGGGCCCGAGGTCGTCGCGCTCGGAGGCCAGCTGGATGACCGCCTTGAGGTAGTCCAGCCGGTCGCCGGTGTCGTAGCGGCGGCCGCGGAAGACCACGCCGTGCACGGGCTCACCGCGCTCGACGAGCGTCGCGAGGGCGTCGGTCAGCTGGATCTCGCCGCCGCGGCCGGGGGCGGTCTCCCGGAGCACGCCGAAGACCTCGGGCGCCAGCACGTAGCGGCCGATGATCGCCAGGCTGGACGGCGCCTCGTCGACCGGCGGCTTCTCCACCAGGCCGGTGATGGTGACGACGTCCCCCTCGGCGTCCTCCACCGCCACCGCGCCGTACTTGTCGATGTTCTCGGGGCCGACGTCGAGCAGCGCCACGACCGAGCCGCCGTGCTCGGACTGCACCTGCAGCATCTGCTCGAGCAGGTGGTCGCGGGCGTCGATGATGTCGTCGCCGAGCAGGACGGCGAACGGCTCGTCCCCGACGAAGGCCGCCGCCTGCAGCACCGCGTGGCCCAGCCCGCGGGCCTCCCCCTGGCGGACGAAGTGCACCTGGGCCACGTCGGTGGAGGCGTGCACCGCGCTCAGCCGCTCGGCGTCGCCCTTCTTCTCCAGGGCGGTCTCCAGCTCGGGGTGGCGGTCGAAGAAGTCCTCGATCGCGGCCTTGTTGCGCCCGGTCACCATGAGCACCTCGCCCAGGCCCGCCCGGGCGGCCTCCTCGACGATGTACTGCAGCGCCGGCCGGTCGACGACCGGCAGCAGCTCCTTGGGCACCGCCTTGGTGGCGGGCAGGAAGCGGGTGCCCATCCCGGCCACGGGGATGACGGCCTTCCGCGTCGGTCGGGGGCTCGCAGTCGCCATGTGCGGAGCCTAATCAGGGCCCGGGCGTCCGGCCCCGGCGTGCCGGGGACCAAGGCTTGGCTAGCCTTCTGAGGTGACCCTCCCGGACGACGTGGCCGCCGCCAAGGCCGCGCTGCGCGCCGACTTCCTGGCCCGGAGGAACGCCCGCCCCGCCGGGGAGCGGACCGCCGCGACAGCCGCGCTGACCGCCGCGCTCCTGCGCGGGCTGGCGGGCGTGCGGACCATCGCCGCGTTCGCCCCCGACCCGGCCGAACCCGGGGCCGGGCGGCTGCCGGCCGCCTACACCCAGCTGGGCGCGCGGGTGCTGCTCCCCGTCGTCCCCACCGAGGGCCACGAGCTCGGCTGGGCGGTCGACAGGGGCCGGCTGGCACCGGGGCGCTTCGGCCTGCTGGAGCCGGTCGGGCCGCGGCTCGGGCCGTCGGCGATCGGCGCCGCGGAGGTCGTCGTCGTCCCGGCGGTGGCGGTGGCGCGCTCCGGCGTCCGGCTGGGCCGCGGCGGCGGCTACTACGACCGGGCGCTGCGGCACGTCCGCGCCGACGCCCGGCTCGTGTCGCTGGTCTTCGACGACGAGCTGGTCGACGACCTGCCGTCCGAGCCGCACGACCGCCGGGTCACCGCGGTCGTCACCCCCTCGGGAGGCTGGCAGGCGTTACCGCCCGGTCACTGACACAGTGATCACGCCCGTCGTCGCCGATGCCGAGGGAGCGCTCGATGTCACCCGAGATCGTCACCATCATCGCCCTCGTGGTGATCTTCGCGATCGCCACGTTCCTGCCGATCAACATGGGCGCGCTGGCCTTCGTCGCCGCCTTCGTGGTGGGCACCCTCTCCGTGGGGCTCACCACCGACGAGATCCTCGCCGGCTTCCCCGCCGAACTGGTCCTGACCCTGATCGGGGTCACCTACCTGTTCGCGATCGCGCAGAACAACGGCACCGTCGACCTGCTGGTCCGCGGCGCGGTGAAGCTGGTCGGCGGCCACGTGGCGGCGATCCCGTGGATCATGTTCTTCGTCACCGCGGTGCTCACCGCGATCGGCGCACTCTCCCCCGCCGCGGTGGCGATCATCGCCCCGATCGCGCTGACCTTCGCCGCGCGGCACGGGATCAGCCCGCTGCTGATGGGCATGATGGTCATCCACGGCGCCCAGGGCGGCGGCTTCTCCCCCATCA
Organism: Geodermatophilus sp. CPCC 205506; assembly: GCF_051383635.1. NCBI lineage: Bacteria > Bacillati > Actinomycetota > Actinomycetes > Geodermatophilales > Geodermatophilaceae > Geodermatophilus > Geodermatophilus sp. CPCC 205506. The sequence goes on from NZ_JALPKP010000019.1 coordinate 4,776, forward strand.
GCGTCTACGGCGTCACGGTGAACGACATCGTCGAGGAGGCCGGCCTGCCGGACGCCTCGCTGCAGGTCTTCCTCGGCAGCCTGTTCTTCAACCTCGCGATCGCGCTGGTGCTCTTCTTCGTGCTCGGCGGCCGCAAGCTGATCGGCCGCAAGGTCGACGCCGAGCCGCTGACGCACACGGAACACGCGCACGGGACCCTCGTCCGCGGGCACGGCGCCGCGCCCGGCCCCGGAGTGGGCGGTGACGACGACGAGCACATCCACCCCGACCAGCCCCGCCCCGTCTCCCTCGAGCAGATCCTGACGCTCGTCGGGCTGGCGGTCGTCGCCGTCCTCGCGCTCGTCTTCGACCTCGACATCGGGTTCGTCTCGATCTCCGTCGCCGTCGTCCTGGCGCTGTTCTCCGCGCAGCAGCACAAGGGCGCGGTCACCCAGATCAGCTGGAGCACCATCCTGCTGATCGCCGGGGTGCTCACCTTCGTCTTCGTGCTCCAGGAGGCGGGCACCATCGACTACGTCGGCGAGGCGGTCACCGGGATCGGCGCACCACTGCTCGTGGCCCTGCTGCTCTGCTACATCGGCGCGGTGGTGTCGGCGTTCGCGTCGTCCGTCGCGATCATCGCAGTGGCCATCGCGCTCGCCGTGCCCTTCCTGCAGGCCGGCGACATCGGGGCCGTGGGCGTGGTGGTCGCCCTGTCGGTGTCCTCGACCATCGTCGACGTGAGCCCGTTCTCGACGAACGGCGCGCTGGTCCTGGCCAACGCGCAGGACGTCGACCGTGACCGCTTCTACAAGCAGATCCTGAGCTACTCCGCGATCGTCGTGGTCGCAGGCCCGCTGCTGGCCTGGCTGACGTTCGTCGTCGTCCCGTCGTTCTTCTGATCGGAGCTGAGACCCGACCATGTCCGGACCCCTGGACGGCGTGCTCGTCGTCGACCTCACCCGTGCCCTGGCCGGGCCGCACGCCGGGATGATGCTGGGCGACCTCGGCGCCCGCGTGATCAAGGTGGAGAACCCCGGCAGCGGGGACGACACCCGCGGGTGGGGCCCGCCGTTCGTGGACCCGGACCAGGGCGACCGCGAGTCGACCTACTTCCTGTGCACCAACCGGAACAAGGAGTCGGTCACCCTCGACCTCAAGGACGACGGCGACAAGGCCCTGCTCACCGAGCTGGTCCGGCGGGCCGACGTGCTGCTGGAGAACTTCCGTCCCGGCACCCTGGCCCGCCTCGGCTTCGGCACCGACGTCCTGGAGTCGCTCAACCCGCGGCTGGTGACGCTGTCGATCAGCGGGTTCGGTCACGACGGGCCCGAGGGCGGGCGGGCCGGCTACGACCAGATCGCGCAGGGCGAGGGCGGCCTGATGTCGCTGACCGGGTCCGGACCGGACGACCCGCAGCGCGTCGGCGTGCCGATCGGTGACCTGCTGGCCGGCATGTACGGCGCCTACGGCGTACTGGCCGCGCTGCTGGAGCGGGAGCGGACCGGCCGCGGCCAGGTGGTGCGCACCTCGCTGCTCGCCTCGATCGTGGGGGTGCACGCCTTCCAGGGGACGGCGTGGACGGTGGCCGGCGAGGTCGGCCGTGCCCAGGGCAACCACCACCCGTCGATCGCGCCCTACGGCCTGTTCCACTGCGGGGGCGGCAGCGTGCAGCTCTCCTGTGGGTCGGAGGGGCTGTGGCGCAAGCTGTGCACCGAGTTCGGCCTGGACCCCGACGCGCCCGGCATGGCGACCAACGGCGAGCGGGTCGGCAACCGGCAGCAGGTCATCGAGCTGCTCGAGCGGGCCTTCGCCGAGATCTCCCCGGAGGAGCTGCTGGCCCGGCTGGCCGCGGCCGGGATCCCCGCCGGCAAGGTCCGCACGATCGACGAGGTCTACACCTGGGACCAGACGCTGTCCCAGGGCCTGCTCGTAGACGTCGAGCACCAGACGCTGGGCCCCCTGCAGCTCCCCGGCCCGCCGCTGCGGTTCTTCGCCCCCGGTCCGGACGGCGAGACCGAGACCACCCGCCGCGACCACGCCGCCCCACCGGTGCTCGGCTCGTCGAACGAGGCGATCCGCGCCTGGCTGCGGCGGTGACGCGGCCGCTGGATGCCCGCGCGCTGCGGGACCTCGTCCTCGACGATGGCTCCTGGAAGACGTGGGACTCGCCCATCACCGTCGGCGAGGTCTCCCCCGAGTACGCCGCCGAGCTGGCCCGCGCGGCGGAGAAGTCCCGCCAGGACGAGGCGATCATCACCGGGGAGGGGCGGCTGCGCGGCCGCCGGGTGGCGGTCATCGCCGGGGAGTTCGGCTTCCTGGCCGGCTCCATCGGGATCGCCGCCGCCGAGCGGCTGATCGCCGCCGTCGAGCGGGCCACCGAGGAGGGGCTGCCGCTGCTGGCCGCGCCGGTCTCCGGCGGCACCCGCATGCAGGAGGGCACGGTCGCGTTCCTGCAGATGATCGGGATCACCGCGGCCATCGCCCGGCACAAGGAGGCCGGCCTCCCCTACCTGGTCTACCTGCGGCACCCGACGTTCGGCGGCGTCCTGGCGTCGTGGGGCTCCACCGGGCACGTGACGATCGCCGAGCCCGGCGCCTCCGTCGGGTTCCTGGGCGCCCGGGTCTACGAGGCCCTGTACGGCGAGCGGTTCCCCGAGGGCGTGCAGACCGCCGAGAACCTGGCCGCGCACGGGCTGATCGACGCGGTCGTGCCGCACGAGGAGATCGCCGACGTCGCCGACCGGGCGCTGCGGGTGCTCGCCGCGCGGCAGACCTGGCACCACGACGTCCGCGACGCCGAGCGGCCCCGCCCCGAGGACGGCCGCGACACCGACGACCCCGAGGACGGCCGCAGCGCGTGGGACGTCGTCACCGCGTCACGTCGGGAGGAACGGCCCGGCGTCCGGCGGCTGCTGCGGACGGCGGCGACCGACATCGTCGGGCTGTCCGGCACCGGCGCCGGCGAGAAGGACCCCGGCCTGCTGCTGGCGCTGGCCCGCTTCGGCGGGGCACCGTGCGTCGTCCTCGGACAGGACCGGCGCGGCCAGTCGCTGACCGCGCCGCTCGGGCCGGCCGCGCTGCGCGAGGCCCGCCGCGGGATGCGGCTGGCGGCCGAGCTGCGGCTGCCGCTGGTCACGCTGATCGACACCCCCGGCGCGGCGCTGTCCAAGGAGGCCGAGGAGGGCGGGCTGGCCGCCGAGATCGCCCGCTGCCTGCAGGACCTGGTGATGCTCAAGGCGCCGACGCTGGCGGTGCTGCTCGGCCAGGGCACCGGCGGCGGCGCGCTGGCGCTGGTGCCGGCCGACCGGGTGCTGGCCGCGGCCAACGGCTGGCTCGGCCCGCTGCCGCCGGAGGGCGCCTCGGCGATCGTGCACCGGACCGTCGACCGCGCCGGCGAGATGGCCGCGTCGCAGGGGGTGCGGGCCACCGACCTGTGGCGGGCCGGGATCGTCGACCGCGTGGTGCCCGAGCGGCCCGACGCCGCCGACGAGCCGGTGGAGTTCTGCCGCCGGCTGGGCCGGGTGCTGGGCGAGGAGCTGGCCGACCTGCTCGGCAGGGACGACGGCGAGCGGTTCCGCAGCCGGCTGCACCGTTACCGGCACCTGGGCCGCTGAGCCCGGGTCCCACGCGTGGACCGACGACCCGTCGTCCTTCCCGCGTCACCTGTCGTGAGCGACCCCGGACAGTCCCCACGACGCGGCCACCAGCTCCAGGCTGCGCAGCCGCTCCACCACCCCGTGGGTGGACGCCGACAGCATCAGCTCGTCGGCCCGGGTGTCGGCGGCCAGCCGGCGCAGCTGCGCGACGACGGTCCCGGGATCCCCCACCACGGCGTTGCTCGACATCTCCTCCGCCGCCGCCCGCTCCGGGTCGCGCTCGGCCTCCTCGAGGGTGGGCACCGGGCGCAGCCGGTTGGTGCGGATCGCCAGCCGCATGAGCTTCCCGGGCAGCGCGAGCCGGCGGGCCTCCTCCTCGGTGTCGGCGGCGAGCGCGTTCGCCGTCACGATGGTGTACGGCTGCTCCAGCACCGGTGAGGGCCGGAAGGTGTCGCGGTAGAGCCCGACGGCGGTCAGCACGTTCGCCCCGCCGAAGTGGTGGGCGAAGGCGAACGGCAGCCCCAGGTGACCGGCCAGCTGGGCGGAGAAGCCGCTGGAGCCCAGCAGCACCACCTGCGGTACGGACGCGGCCGCGGGAGTGGCCCGGAACCGCTCGGCCAGGCCGCCCTCCACGCGCGGGTCCCCGAAGAGGCCGAGCAGGTCGATGAGGTGCTGCGGGAAGTCCTCGGCCGACAGGGCCGCCGGATCGCGGCGCAGGGCGAGCGCGGTCTGCTGGTCGGTGCCCGGCGCGCGGCCGATGCCGAGGTCGACCCGGCCGGGGTGCAGCGCCTCGAGCAGCGCGAACTGCTCGGCCACGACCAGCGGCGCGTGGTTGGGCAGCATCACGCCGCCGGAGCCGACCCGGATCCGCTCGGTGACCGCGGCCAGGTGGGCGATGAGCACGGGCGGGTTGGTGCTCGCCACGGCCGGCATGTTGTGGTGCTCGGCGACCCAGATCCGGCGGAAGCCCAGCCGGTCGGCCGCCCGGGCGACCCGCGTGGTGGCCGCGAGGGCGTCGGCGGTGGTCTGCCCCGAGCCGACGGTGGCCAGCTCGAGCACCGACAGGGGCAGCGGCCCGGCGTCCATCAGCCGGCGTCGGCGCCGTGCTCGACGCGCAGGCTGTGATCGGGGTCGAGCTTCTCCAGGACGACCTCGAGCACGTCGCCGAGCGCCGTCGTCTGCTCGTCGGTCAACGGGTCGAAGAGGGCGGCCCGGACCGCCTGGACGTGGCCGGGCGCGACCGCGCGGACGACGTCCCAGCCCTCGTCGGTGAGGACGGCGACGTTGCCGCGGCCGTCCTCCGCCGAGCGCTCCCGGCGCACCCAGCCGCGCTCCTCCAGCCGGGCGACGGTGTGCGACAGCCGGCTCTGCGACTGGTTGGCCCGCCGGGCCAGGTCGCTCATCCGCCGGCTGCGCCCGGGCGCCTCCGACAGCATCGCCAGGACGACGTAGGCGGCGTGGGTGATGCCGGCATCGCGCTGCAACTGGGCGTCGAGCACGCGGGGCAGCACCTCGGCGACGGTCAGCCAGACACGCCACGTCCGCTGCTGCTGCTCGTCGAGCCACTCCTGAGCCACGACCAGCACGCTACTGGTGGAACGGGCCCGCTTCGTCAGTGTCGGTCCGGGCGATACGCCGCCCAGTGCCGGTCGATGGCGACGTCGAGCTCGCCGAAGGGGAAGTCCTGTCCGTGCTCGTCCCGGAACACCTCCAGGAACGTCAGGACCGCGCTGCCCTCGTCGGGCGTCAGGCCGTCGACACGGTCGCGGAACAGCGCCATCGGCTGTCCCGAGTCGAACCACCCCAGTTGCTGTTCCCGTAGGAGTTCCACCGCCGCCGGGTCCACCGGCGCCACCCCGCTCGGGAGCCCGCCCAGCCGGTCGAGCGACGCGACGACGTCGTCCCGGGACGGCTCGGTGAGGGCGTCGACGAGCTCGGAGGCGAAGACGCTGATCGACGCGTAGTGGGTGAGCGCGAGGTCCATGAACGCCGGCAGGTAGTACCGGAACGCCGCCGGCGTCAGCGCCCAGAGGTTGCCCTCGAGGACCTCGCGGAGGTCCTCGACCGTCACCTCCGACACCGTCCGGCCGGCCAGCACCTCCCGCACCCGGTCGCCGTCCTCCCCGCTCCGCGGGCGCACGAGCTGTCCCGGCGCGGGGCGGAGGCGCGCGGCGAAGGCGTCGAGGAACCGGGACCCGGGCGTCATGGGGGCTGCCGATGCCGCTCAGGCGGAGGTGGAGCCGCCGGACGACAGCGCGTCCCGGAGCGCGACCAGCAGGACGATCACCGCCGCCGCGGCCGACGCGACCAGCGCCGCCTCCGCCGCCGCGGCAGCCGCCGCCGCGATCGCCGCCGCGATGGCCTCCGCGAGGGCGATCACGGCCACGACGAGGGCGACCACCGCCGCGATGACGACGGCCGCGGCAGCGGCCACGATCGTGGCCTCGATCGCCGCCCGAGCCGCCGCGACGACCGCCGCCATCGCCTCGACCAGGCGCTGCGGGCAGTTCGATCCCTGGAAGAACCGGTAACACCGGTTCAGCATGTTGACCTTGGCCTGCAGCTGGGTCTGGTGTCCGGTGTCGCCGCCGCGGAAGCAGGTGTAGGCGACTGCCACGCGGGCGGCGATCTCCGCGCTGATGGCCGCGATCTTCGCGGCGAGCAGGTGGCAGCTGTCCCCCGCCGTGCAGGCTCCGAGCCCGCTGACGACCGCCTTGGCGGAGGTGACCGACAGCCGGAGGGGGAGGTACTTGGCCCAGGAGCAGTCCCCCGGCGGCATCATCCCGTCCCCCGGCAGTCGCTGGAGGGCTGTGCCCGGCGCGGCCACCCGTTGCAGGGTGACCCCCTCGGGAACCGTGCCGTCCCCGGCGGTGGCGGGAGTCCCCCTCGCGGTGTCCGCCGTGGCCACGGCACCGGCCCCGGTGCGCGCCGTCCCCTCGGCGGCGTGTGCGGCGCGCTGCTCGGGGGAGCAGTCGCACGCCACGGGACCGCAGCGCTGCACGGTCGGCGCTCCCCGCACCGCGTGCGCGGCCGGCCGGCCCGACCCGGCCAGCTGCCGCGCCACCGCCTGGTTGCCGGCCGCACGGTGGAGGCCGAGCACCGACGGCGGGCCGCTGGGGCTCGCCGCCGAGGGTGGGCGCCGGGTGCGTGCGTGCACCACGGCGCGTGCGGTCTGGTCCAACTGCCGCGTGTTCATCCGTCGCCCCGTCGGTAGTCCCACGTGGATCCTGGCCCCGACGGGCGGGGCCGACAAGCCCCGCTGCCACTCCGCGAGGCGCGCGCGGCGTGGCACGATCGCGCAGGTGACCAGCGGACCGGCCCTGGACCAGCACCTGCGCGACCTCGCGCGGCTGCGCCGGGTCCGCGACCGCATCGACCGGGAGTACGCCCAGCCGCTGGACGTCGAGGCGCTCGCCCGCGGCGCGCACGTGTCGGCCGGGCACCTCAGCCGTGAGTTCCGGGCCGCCTTCGGCGAGTCGCCCTACGCCTACCTGATGACGCGGCGCATCGAGCGGGCGATGGCACTGCTGCGTCGTGGCGACCTCAGCGTGACCGAGGTCTGCTTCGCCGTCGGCTGCTCGTCGCTGGGCACCTTCAGCACCCGCTTCACCGAGCTGGTCGGTGTGCCGCCCAGCGTCTACCGGCGCGAGGCGGCGCAGGCGACGGCGGGGATGCCGTCGTGCGTGGCGAAACAGGTGACCAGACCGGTCAGGAATCGAGAAGCACCGGCCCCCGAGCCGTCCCTAGCGTGACGGCCATGGACATCACCATCCACTCGAGCTTCCTCCCGCACAGCGACCCGGACGCATCCCTCGCCTTCTTCCGCGACACCCTCGGCTTCGAGGTCCGCCTCGACGTGGGCTACGGCGGGATGCGGTGGATCACCGTCGGCCCGCCCGGCCAGCCCGACACAGCCATCGTCCTGCACCCGCCGACCGCCACCCCGGGCCTCACCGACGACGAGCAGCGCACCATCCTCGAGCTCATGGCCAAGGGCAGCTACTTCGGCGTCAACCTGGCCACCGAAGACCTCGACGGCACCTTCGCGAAGCTGGAGGGCAGCGGCGCGGAGGTCGTCCAGGAGCCCACCGACCAGCCGTACGGCGTCCGCGACTGCGCCTTCCGCGATCCCGCGGGCAACATGATCCGGATCCAGCAGCTGCAGTGAGCCCGGCGGCGGGTGACGTGGACGGTGTCCGGGTCCACGTCACCCGGTCCGGCGCAGCACCGGTCCTGCCGACCCGGCCGATCAGGTAGACAGCAGACCGGCGCCGCGACCGCCCCGACGGATGGAGACACGATGAGCACCGCCACCAGCACGGACTCGGAGGCGCCCGCGCCGCACGTCGCCGACGCCCACGACCTGATCCGCGTGCACGGCGCACGCGTGAACAACCTCAAGGACGTCAGCGTCGACCTGCCGAAACGCCGGCTGACGGTCTTCACCGGTGTCTCCGGCTCGGGCAAGAGCTCGCTGGTGTTCGACACGATCGCCGCCGAGTCGCAGCGGCTGATCAACGAGACCTACAGCGCCTTCGTGCAGGGCTTCATGCCGACGCTGGCGCGGCCGGAGGTCGATCTGCTGGAGGGCCTGACGACGGCGATCATCGTCGACCAGGAGCGGATGGGCGCCAACCCGCGCTCCACCGTCGGCACCGCCACCGACGCCAACGCGATGCTGCGCATCCTGTTCAGCCGGCTCGGCCGGCCGCACATCGGCCCGCCCAACGCGTACTCGTTCAACATCCCCACGGTGCGCGCCAGCGGTGCGATCACCGTCGAGCGCGGGGCCAAGACCAAGGCCGAGAAGGCGACCTTCACCCGCCTCGGCGGCATGTGCCCGCGGTGCGAGGGCATGGGCGCGGTCACCGACTTCGACCTGACCGCGCTGTACGACGACACCAAGTCGCTCGCCGAGGGCGCGCTGACCGTCCCGGGCTACAGCATGGACGGCTGGTACGGCCGGATCTTCAGCGGCGCCGGGCTGCCCATGGACAAGCCGATCGGCCAGTACACCAAGAAGGAGCTGCACACGCTGCTCTACGGCGAGCCGACCAAGATCAAGGTCGAGGGCGTCAACCTCACCTACGAGGGGGTCATCCCCAAGATCCAGAAGTCGATGCTCTCCAAGGACGTCGACGCCATGCAGCCACACGTCCGGGCGTTCGTGGAGCGGGCGATCACGTTCACCACCTGCCCCGAGTGCGACGGCACCCGGCTGGCCCCGGAGGCCCGCTCGTCGAAGATCGAGGGCAAGAGCATCGCCGACGTCTGCGCGATGCAGATCAGCGACCTCGCCGGCTGGATCCGGGGCCTCGACGAGCCGTCGGTGGCGCCGCTGCTCGCCGGGTTGCAGCACCTGCTCGACTCGTTCGCGCGGATCGGGCTGGGCTACCTCTCGCTCGACCGGCCGGCCGGCACCCTGTCCGGCGGCGAGGCGCAGCGCACCAAGATGATCCGCCACCTCGGCTCGTCGCTCACCGACGTCACCTACGTCTTCGACGAGCCGACGATCGGGCTGCACCCGCACGACATCGCGCGGATGAACGAGCTGCTGCTGCAGCTGCGCGACAAGGGCAACACAGTGCTGGTCGTCGAGCACAAGCCGGAGGCGATCGCGATCGCCGACCACGTCGTCGACCTCGGCCCGGGCGCCGGCACCGGCGGCGGCGAGGTGGTCTTCCAGGGCACCGTGGCGGAGCTCCGCACCAGCGGCACGCTGACCGGGCGGCACCTGGACGACCGGGCCGCGCTCAAGCCGTCGGTGCGGACGCCGAAGGGGGCGCTGGAGGTCCGCGGCGCCGCCACCCACAACCTGCGCGACGTCGACGTCGACGTGCCGCTCGGGGTCCTGGTCGTGCTCACCGGCGTGGCCGGCTCCGGCAAGAGCTCGCTGGTCCACGGCTCGGTCGCCGCCCGCGAGGGCGTGGTGGTGGTCGACCAGGGGGCGATCCGCGGGTCGCGACGGAGCAACCCGGCGACCTACACCGGCCTGCTCGAGCCGATCCGCAAGGCGTTCGCCAAGGCCAACGGCGTCAAGCCGGCACTGTTCAGCTCCAACTCCGAGGGCGCCTGCCCCACCTGCAACGGCGCCGGCGTGATCTACACCGAGCTGGGCGTCATGGCCACCGTCGAGTCCACCTGCGAGGACTGCGAGGGGAAGCGGTTCCAGGCCGAGGTGCTGGAGTACACCCTCGGCGGCCGGAACATCGCCGAGGTGCTCGCCATGTCGGTGACCGAGGCCGAGGAGTTCTTCGGCTCCGGCGAGGCCCGCACGCCGGCGGCGCACGCCATCCTCGACCGGCTCGCCGACGTCGGGCTCGGCTACCTCGCCATCGGCCAGCCGCTCACCACGCTGTCCGGCGGCGAGCGGCAGCGGCTGAAGCTGGCCACCCGCATGGCCGAGAAGGGCGGCGTCTACGTCCTCGACGAGCCGACCACCGGCCTGCACCTCGCCGACGTCGAGCAGCTGCTCCGGCTGCTCGACCGGCTCGTCGACTCGGGCAAGTCGGTGATCGTCATCGAGCACCACCAGGCGGTCATGGCGCACGCCGACTGGATCATCGACCTCGGCCCCGGCGCCGGCCACGACGGCGGCCGGGTCGTCTTCGAGGGCACGCCCGCCGACCTCGTCGCCGGCCGCTCCACCCTCACCGGCGAGCACCTCGCGGCCTACGTCGGGAGCTGACCGGGGCCGGGCCGCCCTCAGCCGTCGCCGGACCCGGCGCCCTGGTCGCGCAACCAGGTGACCAGGGACTCCCGGCGGGTGTCGAGGGCGCCGGCGATGGCCAGCGGTGTCCGGTCGGTGTAGCCGGGCACCGCGTCGAGGCGGGCCCCGCGGGCCAGCAGCAACTCCGCGACCCGCCGCTGCCCGCCGTGGCAGGCCTGCCAGAACGCCTCGTCCAGCTGCGCCTGCGTCGCGGCCGGCGGGCCGTCGACCAGCTCCTCGACGCGCCCCGCCAGCCCCAGGGCGGCGGCGTGCCACAGCTTCTCGACCGGGGCGCCCCGGGCGACGAGCAGCCGCGCCGTGTGCCAGCAGCCGTACCCGACGGCGTCGTCGAGGGGGGTGCCGCCGGCGATGGACGCGCCGGTGGCCGCCAGGTCGGCGCCCCCGTCGATGAGCACCTCGGCGACGTCGGCGTCGTCGCTGCTGGCCGCCCAGTGCAGCGGGGTCTCCGCGTGCCCGGCCCCGGTCACCCGTGCGTCCGGGTCGGCGCCGGCGGCCAGCAGCAGCCGCACGACGGCCGGCCCGTTCGGGAAGTACCCGGGCCGTCGCAGGCCACGTGCAGCGGCGTCCGCGCGCAGCCGTCCCGGCCGGCCACCCGCACCGTGGCCAGCCCCGGGTGCTCGGCCAGCAGCCGGCGCAGGGCGGGCAGGTCCCCCTCGCGGACGGCGCCGACGAGCGCGACGGCCACCGGGTCGTCACCGGGCAGCGAGTCCATCGGCGGCCTCCGTCCGGGTGCGCTCGAGCGGCGTCGAGAGCCGGTCCCCGTGCGACGCACGGGTCACACATGCCGGCGGCACGTGGACGGACGCCGTTCGAGCGCGCATCATTGGCAGTCGCCGGGTGAGAGTGCCAGCCCGGCCCGTCCCCACGAGGAGCGCTCCCACCGTGCCCACCTACCAGTACGCCTGCACCAACGCCGACGGCAAGCACGAGTTCGAGGTCGTGCAGTCCTTCACCGACGCCCCGGTGACCGAGTGCCCGCAGTGCGAGAGCCCGGTGCGCAAGATCTACGGCTCGGTGGGTGTCGTCTTCAAGGGCTCGGGCTTCTACCGCACCGACAGCCGGTCCAGCTCGTCGGCCGGCGAGTCGGCGGGCGGCTCGTCGTCCAACGGCGCGAAGAAGGAGACCGCCGCGGCCGCCATCAGCTCGTCGTCCTCCTCGTCGTCGTCGAGCAGCTCCTCGACGTCCGGCGCGACGGCCGGCAAGGCCGCCGCGAGCTGAGCCCCGCGGGTCCACAGGCCCGCGGTCCCTCCACAGATCGGCGGTCGCCGGCCCGCGGGCGGCTGCCGGCCGCCAGCGTGGGCGCGTGATCCGCCTCCGCCGCCCCCGCTCCCTCCTCCACACCGGCCGCCAGGTCCTCGCCGGCCTGCTCGCCGCCACCGCGCTGGTGCTGGCGCTGCGCCCCGCGGCGCCGCCCGCAGGGCCCGGCGAGCCGGAGACCGCGCCGGTCGTCGTCGCCGCCGCCGACCTGCCACCCGGCGCCGTGCTCGCCACCGGCGACCTCGCCGTGGCCCGCTACCCCACCGCCCTGCGGCCGGCCGGGACGACGCCGGACCCCACGGCACTCGTCGGCCAGGCCCTCGCCGGCGGCCTCCGGGCCGGGGAACCGGTCACCGACGCCCGGCTGGTGGGCGCCGGCCTCACCGCACAGCTGGCGGCCGGCCAGGTGGCCGCGCCGGTGCGCCCGGCCGACGTCGTGGTCAGCGCCCTGGTCCGCCCCGGCGACCGGGTCGACGTGCTGGCGACGGCGCCGGACGCCGCGCGGGCCGAGGTGGTCGCCGCCGGCGCGCTCGTGCTCGCCGCCCCCGGGCCGGACGACGCCGGCGAGGGGCTGCTGCTGCTCGCCGTCGACGGCGCCACCGCCGCGCTCCTGGCCGCCGCCTCCACGACCGCGACACTGACGCTCAGCCTCCCGCCGCCGTGACGCGCCGGGAGCCGGTTGACCGGGAGGGAGCCGGGCCGTGGGTGGATGAGCCCATGATGAAGGGCTTCAAGGACTTCCTGCTGCGCGGCAACGTCGTCGACCTCGCGGTCGCGGTGGTGATCGGCGCGGCCTTCACCGCCGTGGTCAATGCCTTCGCCGACTCGTTCCTCACCCCGCTGATCGGGCTGGTGGGCGGGGGCGGCGAACTGGGCGGCTCCGTCGAGGTGAACGGCCAGACCTTCGCCTGGGGCGCCTTCGTGAGCCAGGTGATCACGTTCGCGCTCACCGCCGCGATCGTCTACTTCCTCGTCGTGCTGCCGGTGAAGGCGATCATCGAGCGGCGCAAGCGCGGCGAGGAGGCCGGTCCGGCCGAGCCGACGCAGGTGGAGCTGCTCGTCGAGATCCGCGATCTGCTGCGCGCGCAGCAGGGCGCCGGCCCCGGTCCCGACCCGTCGGGCCCGGGCACCGCGACGCTGCCCGGGCGGCTGTGAGACCTCAGTCGCTGCCCCAGTGCGGAGGGCGGTCCTCCAGGTAGCGGCGGTCGTCGCCGGCGCGCTCCTCGGGTCGCTCCCCCCAGCCGACGTCGCGGTCGTCCGGCGCCCGTTCGAGCGGGCCGCCGGCCGCGGGAGGGGGCGGCTCGACCGGCAGCCGGCCCAGCCCCTCGAGGACGACCGCCGACGGCAGCGCGGCCAGCACCGCGCCCGCGACCGCCAGCTTGCTGCCGCGGGTGCCGCTCCCGATCACCACGAGGTCCGCGGCGACGACCGCCGGGTCCACCAGCACCGGCCAGGACGGCGGCAGCCCGATGGGGGTGATGCCGCCGTAGGCCATCCCGCTCTCGGCCACCGCGACGTCCTGGGGCGCGAACGAGGCCTTGCGCGCCCCCAGGTGCCGCCGCACCAGTCCGTTGACGTCCGCGCGGGTGGCCGCCGGCACCAGGCAGGCCGCCAACATGGTCTGGCCGGCACGGCGGGCGGCGACCACCACGCAGTTGGCGGAGGACTCCATCGGCACCCCGTAGGCCTCGGTGAACGCGGCGGTGTCGGCCAGTTCGTCGTCGATCTCCGCCAGCCAGGCCGGCCCGGTGAGGGCGCCCAGCGCGGCGGCGACCGGGGCGGCCAGCAGGTCAGGCCGGTCGGTGGCCGGGATCCAGGTGAGGGAGCCGAGCTGCGGGGCGGCCGGGTGCGGGGTCACCCGGCCGATCCTGCCTCCTGGCCGGGTGCGGGCGGGACCGGGCCGGGCCTGCGCTGGTCGGGTACGCGATGGCCCGCGAGGATGGGCTCATGATCGGCCAGCTGCACTCCGTCGTCATCGACGCACCCGATGCCCACGCCCTCGCCACCTTCTACGCCCAGCTGCTCGGGTTGGAGGTCAGCAAGGGCGGCCCGGGCGACGACTGGGTGGTCGTCTCCGGGCAGGGCCACCGGCTGGCCTTCCAGCAGGCGCCGGACCTCCAGCCGCCCGACTGGCCGGATCCGGACCGGCCCCAGCAGTTCCACCTCGACGTCCGGGTGGCCGACGTGGAGGCGGCCGAGCCGGAGGTGCTCGCGCTCGGCGCCCGGAGACTGCCCGGCGGCGGGGGCGACTTCCGCGTCTACGCCGACCCCGCCGGCCACCCCTTCTGCCTGGTGTGGGACGCGTGAGCAGCGCGGACGGCACCGGCCTGCCCGCCGTCGACCTCGCCTCGACCAGCCGGTTCCCCGCGGCGTCCGGCTTCGAGCCCCGGGACGTCAGCGGCACCCGGGTGACCGGTGTGGTGGAGCTGGGCCCGGACCAGCACACACCGTGGGGTGTCGTGCACGGCGGGGTCTACTGCACGGTCATCGAGTCGGCGGCGAGCATCGGTGCGAGCGCGGCGGTGGTCGACCGCGGCCAGTTCGCCGTCGGGGTCAACAACAACACCGACTTCATCCGCAGCATGACCACCGGGCGGCTCGACGTCGTCGCGGAGCCGGTCCAGCAGGGGCGGACCCAGCAGCTCTGGCAGGTGCTGCTCACCCGGTCCGACGACGGCAAGCTCGTCGCCCGCGGCCAGGTGCGGCTGCAGAACGTGCCGCTGCCCGGCGCGTGAGCCGGGCGCGGGTCGCCCGGGCGGTCGCCGCCGCCCGGGCGGTGAGCGCCGCCCACGGGGTGGGGTGCGAGGACGCCCGCGTGCTGCAGGACGGCATCAACGTCGTCGTGCACCTCGCGCCGGCGCCGGTGGTCGCCCGGGTGGCCACGCTGACCCGGCTGCTGCGCCCCGACGTCGCCCGGCACCTCGGCCGCGAGGTCGCGGTGGCCGGCGCCCTGGCCGCGGCCGGCGCACCGGTCGTGCCGCCGAGCGACCTGCTGCCGCCCGGTCCGCACGAGCACGAGGGCACGGTGCTCTCGTTCTGGGCGCACGTGCCGGTGCTGCCCGAGGCGGTGACGCCGGCCGAGGTCGCCGGGGCGCTGGAGGAGCTGGAGGGGTCGCTGGGCGAGCTCGCACCGGCCGGCCGGCCGCTGGACACCCCGCTCGACGACCTCGCCGCCTTCGTCGAGCGGGGTGCCTCCTGGGGCGTCGAGCCGGCCCGGCTGGACCGCCTGGCCGCCCGGCTGGACGACCTCCGCCCGCGGCTGGACGGCGTGGCCGGCCAGCGGCACGGCGACGCCCACCCCGGCAACCTGCTGACCACCCCGCGGGGCCGGCTGTGGACCGACCTGGAGGACACCTGCCCCGGCCCGCGCGCCTGGGACCTGGCCTGCCTGCGGTCCACCTCCCGCCTGGACGGGCGGGCCGCCCTCGACGCCCTCCCGGACGCCCCGAGCGACGCCGAGCTGGCCCCGTGGCTGGAGCTGCGCCGGCTGCACGCGGCCGCCTGGTCCGTTGTCGCCGCGACCGGTCACCCGCGGCGGCGCCCGGCGGCACGGGAGCGGCTCGCCGCGGTCCTGGGCTGACGCCCCGTCAGACGGCGGCCGGATCGAGGACGACCGTGAACAGCGCCCGCGGGTCCTGCAGCGTCGCCGGGGGGCGGGCCGCCGACCGCGGCACCACGCGCTCCCACCGGGCCGGCCGCCGGTGCGGCAGCAGCTCCCGGCCGGCGAACCGGTACTCCCCCACGACCTCGCCGAGCAGCAGGCCGGCGCCGTGCTCGATCGGCAGCCCGACCCGGTCACCGGGGCGAACCTCGTCCAGGAACGCCGACAGCTGCCGCAGGTCCTTGGCCGGGCGGCGGCCGGAGATCTCCTTCGACAGGGTGCGCAGCTCGGCCGGGGTCAGCCCGGTGGCGTCGACGTCGATGCCGGACTGGGTGCCCAGCCCGACGACGCCGGCCGCGAGGCAGGCGCCGAGCTCGTTGTGCGACCGGGGACGCGCCACCCAGACCCGCACCCCGTCCGGCGGGGCGACCGGCGGGACGTCGTCCGGCTCCGGCCAGACGTAGGGCAGGTCGTCGGGCTCCGGGCCGAAGACCGGGGTGAACCGTGGCCGGTAGTAGTCCGGCTCCTTGGCCAGCAGGTTCGACCGGTGGGACAGGTGCAGCGCCTTGTCGCCCACCCAGGAGGGCAGCAGGCCGGCCCGCGCGAGCTGGTGCTGGTCGGCGCCGACGACGTCGGGCGCGAACTCCGCGATGAGCGTGTGCGTGCTGTCGGCGAACCCGCGGTCCCGCCACACCCGGACCATGGCCAGCCCGTAGGCGACCAGCGCCGGTGTCCGGCCGCGCCACATCCGCACGACCGGGTGCGAGGCCCAGCCGTAGTCGGGCAGCTCCAGGGCGCGCAGCACCTGGAGCGTCTCGACCCGCTGCTTGCCGAGGCGGGGCGAGTCCAGCAGCCGGGCGCTCTCCTCGAAGTCGGCGACGGGCAGGAAGGTCTGCATCGGCTCCGATCCTCGCCGAGGGCGGGGCCGCGCGCCTGGTCAGCCGCCGGACTCGAGGGCGGACAGCGCCGCCTCCCACCGTGCGCGGCGGGCGTCGTCGTCCTGGTCCCACCAGGCCGGGCCGCGCTCCCCGAGGCCGGTCTTCGCCTGCTGCACCCGGGCGCGGGCGGCCGCGAGGGCGGCGTCGTCCCCGAGCCGGCCGGCGGTGCGGACGGCGGCGCGTGCCTGCCCCAGGTGGTGCAGCAGGCGGGCCCGCACGTCCTCGGGCAGCGCCGGGTCCGCGGTCCGCCACCGCCGGCCGTCGACGACGATCCAGCGGTCGTCGTCGGTGCGGCCGACCTCGCGGCTCACGCGGCGCCGAGGCTCCGGGCCAGCTCGGGCAGCACCGCCCCCAGCGGGGCGTCGATGCGCACGTCCACCTTCGCGTCGCCGCGGGTGGGGCCGAGGTTGACCAGCCCGACCGGGATGCCCAGCTTCTCCGCCCGCAGCACGAAGCGGTAGCCGCTCATGACCGTCAGCGAGGAGCCCAGCACGAGCAGCGCGCCGGCGTCCTCGACCATGGCGAAGCAGGTGTCGACCCGGTTCCGGGGCACCGTCTCGCCGAAGAAGACGACGTCGGGCTTGAGCGGGCCCCGGCCGCAGGCCAGGCAGTCCACCATGACGAACCCGTCGAGCAGCTCGTCGGGCAGCTCGGCGTCCCCGTCGGGGTTCACCTCGTCGACGTGCGGGCCGAAGTCGGGGTTGGCCGCCCGGAGCCGCTCGTCGAGGGCGGCGCGGTCGGCGACGTCGCCGCAGGCCAGGCAGATCGTCCGGTCCAGGCCGCCGTGCAGCTCGACGACGTCGCACGCCCCGGCGGCCTGGTGCAGCCCGTCGACGTTCTGTGTGACGACGCCCGAGACCAGCCCGGCGCGCTGCAGGTCGGCGACCGCGCGGTGCCCGGCGTTGGGCCGGGCGGCCCGGATCTGCCGCCACCCGACGAAGCTGCGCGCCCAGTACCGGTGCCGCCCGCGGGGATCCCGCAGGAAGGTCTGGTAGGTCATCGGCGTGTGCCGGCGCAGCGACCCGGTGGCTCCGCGGTAGTCGGGGATGCCGGAGTCGGTGGACAGCCCCGCCCCCGACAGGACGACGACGTCCCCGTCGCCCACCAGCGCGGCGAGGTCGGCCAGGTCGTCCGGGTCGACGGCCGGCGGCTCCTCGACGACGGGCAGTGCGGTCACCCGGCCATCGTCCCCCGCGATCGCTCCGCGCGCCGCCGGCCGGCCGGGACCCCGCGCCGACGCACGGCCCGTCGACTCAGGACGCCGACAGCTCCCGCTCCAGCCGGCCCAGGAGGTCCTCGTACACCCGGCGCAGGCCCTTGGGGGCGAAGGTCCGCTCGAAGAACCCGCCGACGCCCCCCGCCCCGTTCCAGGTGGTCCGCACCCGGACGGTGGTCGCGCCGGAGTCGGCCGGCCGGACCGTCCAGGTGGTCACCATCGACGACCGGGTGTCGGTCTCCACCAGCGTGTCGGTGTCGGGCTGCGTCACCTCGACCAGCTGCTCGCGGACCCGCTTGGAGGTGGCGGCGAACCGCCAGGCGACGCGGGTGCCCTCGCCCTGGCCGCCGGCCTCGACCCGGTAGTCGCTGAACTGCTCCGGCAGCACCCGGCGGCGGGTCTCGGTGTAGTCGGCGAGGGCGGACCGCACCCGGTCCGCTGGTGCCCCGACGACGCGTTCGGCGGTGGCGACGACCTGTCCCATGCGCCCATCCTGCCGCCCGTCACCACCGGGTCCGCCGCCAGGGCTCCCCGTTGGCGCACGGCTGCGACGACCGCGCGCTCACCCCGGCACAGGCCGGCCGGCCCGGTTCGCCGTCTCCCCGGGCTCCTGCCGGTCCGGCCGGAGCGTCGGCGGGTGCCGGGCCGGTGAGCGCCTCGCCGTCCGGGCCAGGTGCTGCTCGAGGTCGGTGGTGCTGCTCGAGGTCGGTGGTGCTGCGGATCTCCATGGCGTCCTCCTCGGGTCGGGAGGTCACCGTCGGGGAGACCTCCGACCAGTTCGGTGGCGCCGTCCACAGGGTGGACCGCCCTCCACAGATCGTCGCCAGGACCGGGCGGGTGACCAGGCTCATGGCCTGCGGGCTGCTACCCACGGGTAGCCCGGACACGTGACCACCGCGCTGCACGTCGACCGCTCCGGCTCGGGTGAGCCGCTGCTGCTGCTCCACGGCCTGGGCAGCTCCCGCCGCGACTTCACCGCCGTCCTGCCGCTGCTGACCGAGCGCTTCGACGTCCTGAACGTCGACCTGCCGGGGATCGGCCACTCCCCCGCGCTGCCCGATCGGCCCACGGTCCCGGCCATCACCGACGCGGTCGAGCGCACCCTGGACGCCGAGGGCGTCGGCCGGGTGCACGTCCTCGGCAACTCGCTCGGCGCGCGGGTCGCCCTGGAGCTGGCCCGGCGCGGCCGGGCGGCATCGGTGGTCGCCATCGCGCCGTCGGGACTCAACCTGCTCCCCGAGCGGCTCTACCAGGGCGCCGGGATGGCCGTGTCCCGGGTCCTCATGCGGACGGTGGCCCCGCTGATCGACCCGCTGTCACGCTCCGCGGTGGGCCGGGCCGCCGTGCTGGCTCCGCTCAAGGCCACCCCGTGGACGACCTCGCCCGAGGAGACGATCGGCGCCCGCGAGGGGTTCGCCGACTCCCGCGACTTCATGCGCACCGTGGTGTGGGCCCTGATGCTCGACGTCCCCCGGGGGCTGGGCCGGATCGACTGCCCGGTCACCCTCGTCCAGGGCGTGGCCGACTGGGTGGCCTCCGGGCAGACGGTGCGCTACCTGCCGCTGGTGCCGGGCTCGCGCTTCTCCCCGCTCCTGTGGGCCGGGCACGCGCCGCAGTCCGACCGGCCCCGCACGATCGCCCGCCTGGTCGAGCAGACGGCACAGCGGGCGGTCAGCCCGGTCGTTCCTCGGCGTTCAGGTAGGAGCAGCGGAACCGTGCGCGTGACATCGACTCGGTGAACAGCGTCTCCCACGCCGGGTCGGCCGCCGGGAAGGTCTCGAGCACCCGCTCCTCCAGCACGACCGGCAACCCGTCGAGGCCGGTGTAGGACCGCCGCAGCAGGACCCGGGTGACGCCGTCCACCTCGTCGTGCGCCGGGGACCACCCGGCCTGCGCGACGGCCGCGGCCAGCTCGGCACGCCGGCGGACCGGCAGTCGGGCCTGGCCGGCCGGGCGCGCGGACCACACACCCAGGGCGTAGACCAGCAGTCCGGTGACCAGCACCAGCAGGGTGAGCTCGGCCAGCAGCACCACCATGCCCCGACGGTAGTCAGCCGCGGGCCGGACGGCGGCCTCCGCGGCGCGCCGACCGGATCCCGACGGCGACGTGCCAGGATGGCCCCGGCGTCCCGGCGATCCCCGCCGGTTCCCGCGGCCCCGTAGCTCAGGGGATAGAGCAACGGTTTCCTAAACCGTGTGTCGGAGGTTCGAATCCTCTCGGGGCCACAACTGGACATGTGTTGTTTCGGCTGATCCTCGACGCTCCCTCGATGAGGGAGTTGAGCGTGGCTGAGCAGCGCTCTCGGGCGATGCGGGCAGTGATCGCCGAGGGCCAACGCGGAGAAGGCCCCGCGAACCGGACTGGGCTACAGCAACCCCTGGCCGTGACCCTGGCCCTGTCGGGCGGGGCGCGCGGGCTCCTGCCTCATCGGGTCAGGGCGCATCAGGTTCGTGCTGCCAGTCCCACCCGGCCTGCTCCAGGGCGGCGAGGCCGGCGAACCGGGTGTCCGTGGCGAGCAGCGTGGCGGGATCGCCCTGCTCCACGATCTGGCCTCCGGCGACGACGAGGACGTGGTCGGCGTCGCGGGCGGTGGCCAGCCGGTGGGCGACCGTCAGCACGGCGGTGCCGCGGAACAGGACGCGGTCGTGCAGCGCGTCGCGGAACGCCGCGTCGCTGGCGCCGTCGACGACGGAGGTGGCCTCGTCGAGGAGCAGCACCGCGGGCTCGGTCACCAGCGCGCGGGCCAGAGCGATCAGCTGGCGCTGGCCGGCGGAGAGCTGGAGGCCGCGGCCGCGGCCGGTGTCCGAGAGCAAGGCGTCGTACCCGTCCGGCAGGGCCTCGATGAACGAGTCGGCACCGGCCGTGCGGGCCGCGTGGCGGACCTGGTCGGCGGTCAGGTCCGGGGCGCCGAGGGTGATGTTGTCGGTGACTGTGCCGCTGAACAGGGCGACAGTCTGCGGTACGTAGCCGAGCAGGGCTCGGCGGGTGCCGTCGTCCAGGGCCGAGGGGTCGGCACCGGCGAGGGTGACCTGCCCGGTCCACGGCGTGTGCAGCCCGACCAGCAGCGACAAGATGCTCGACTTGCCGGCGCCGGTCCGCCCCACGATCGCGACGTGCCGACCGGGGTGGACGGCGAGGCTGATCCGGTGCAGGACCGGCCGTCCGGGCAGGTAGCCGAAGGTGACGTCGTTCAGCTCGACGACCGGCCGGGTGCTGGGGCACGTTGTGCCGGGCGCGCTCGATGCCGCAGCCGCCGGGGGGCTCGCGCGCACCGCGGGCCCGGCCGGGTCGGTGAGACGGCCGGTGTCGGTGGGCAGCTCCAGGACGGCGAAGACCCGCTCGGCGCCGGCCAGTGCCCCCTGCACGGTTTGCCACTCGTCGCCGAGGGTGACCAGCGGGGTGAAGAAGCGGGCGAACAGCAGCACGAACGCCGTCAGCGTGCCGACCGTGACGCCGAACGTGCCGAGGGCGTCGCGGCCGCCGAGCCAGAGCAGCAGCGCGGTCACGACCGCGGCGAGCACTCCGAGCACGGGGGCGTAGAAGGCGTTGAACAGCACGGAGCGGTTGCCCGCGTGCAGCCAGGTCCGCAGTGCGCGGCGGACGCGGTCGGCGAAGCTGCGCTGGCGGCCGAAGGCGCGGATGACCTCGACACCGGAGAGGTCCTCGGCGAGACGGGCGTTCACTCCGCCGACCGCGATCCGGGAGGCGCGCTCGGCGTCCCGGACGCGGCGGCGCAGCACGTTGGTGACGAGCAGCAGCGGCGGGATGACCAGGGCCGCCGCAGCGGCCAGGACCGGGCTGAGGACGGTCATGGCCACGGCCACGGTGAGCAGCCGGACGACTTGGCCGAAGAGGGTCGCGACCGAGGAGGAGAAGAGATCGTCGATGGCGTCGATGTCGGCGGTGGTCCGGGAGATCGAGTCCCCGACCGGGGTGTGGTCGTGATAGCCGGTCGGCAGCGCGAGCAGATGGGAGAACAGCCGCGTCCGGAGTTCGGCGAGGCTGCGCTGCGCGACGGTGGCCGCGAGGTAGCCGTACCCGGCGCTGAGCGCGGTGACCGCCGTCGACGCAGCCAGGTACAGGACAGCGGCGGTGCCCAGTCCCCCGGTGTCGCCGCGGACCAGGCTGTCGTCGATGACGTGGCGCACCACCAGCGGCGGCGCCAGTTCGAGCACGGCGGCGGCGAGCACCAGCACGCCGACCGCCAGCAGCCGCGCCCGCCACGGCCGGACCAGGGACCGCAGGTGACGACTCAGCCGGACCTGCTGCGGACGGCCGGCGATGCGGGCGGTCACCGGCCACGGTCCGAAGCGGTCCCGGCCATCACCGGGGGCTGCGCGGCCTGCCGCTGGGCCCGGAAGATCCGCGCGTAGAGGCCGCCGGCGCCGATCAGCGCCTCGTGGCCGCCCTGCTCGGCGACCTGTCCCCCGTCGAGGACGACGACGAGGTCGGCGCGGGGGAAGGAGGCCAGCCGGGTGGAGAACAGCAGCACCGTGGCCCGGCGCTCGACCGGGGCGTCCGGACCGACGGCGGCGCGCAGTGCGCCGACGATGCGGGCCTCGGTCCGGAGGTCCAGGGCGGAGAACGGGTCGTCCAGCACCAGCAACCGAGGACGGACGACGGGCGCGGCGAGACTGCGGGCCAACGCGATCCGCTGCCGTTGCCCACCCGACACCTGCACGCCCAGCTCCCCGATGCCGGTACCGGTCCCGGACGGCATGGCGGCGACCTCCTCCTCCAGCGCGGCAACGGCGAGCGCCTCCTCGAGCCGCGAGTGGTCGCCAGGTCGACCGGGATCGGGGAGCAGCACGTTGTCGGCGACGGTTCCGGAGAACACCGGATGGCCCTGCGGCAGGTAGCCGAGGACGGTGCGGTCATCCGGCTGCCAGGCGTGCGGGTCCGCGCCGTCCACCCGCACCTGCCCGCTGTCGGGCGGGTACAGGCCGGCCACCACGCGGGCCAGCGCAGACTTGCCCGACCCGACCGCGCCGGTCACGGCGACCAGGTCCCCGGGCGCGACGTCGAGCGTGACGCCGCGCAGCGCCGGCGTGCCGGCACCGGGATAGGTGAAGGCCACCTGCTGCAGGCTCACCTGGGCCGGCCCGCGGCGGGGAGAGGGCACGGCGGGCGGGGTCGTGACCCGGTCCTCGTCGGGCAGCCCGGCGATCCGGTCGCTGTGCCAACTCGACCGACGGGGCTCCGCGGCGAGCGCCGGCGGGGCGGCCAGCAGCGGAGCGAGCCGGCTGTAGGCCGCGTCGGCCGCCTGCACCCGGTTGACCATCTGCGGGATCCGGAACGCCCGGCCGGTGAACCGGCCGAAGAGCCCGAGCAGGGCGACCAGGTCGCCGACGCTCAACTCACCGCCCACGACCCGATGACCGCCGAGCCCGATGATCGCCAGGACGCCGCTGGTGACCAGGAGCGTGTAGACGGGCGCCAGGACCGCTTCCAGGCGGCCCGCGGCGAGCTCGGCGCCGGCCTGCTCGTCGGCCAGTGCCCGCAGTCGGGCGGCGTAGGCGCCGCCCCGGCCCGATGCCCGCAGCGCTCGCAGGCCGGTCAACCCCTCCTGGGCGAACGAGGTCACCGCGGCGTTGGCCTCCCGGGCCCGCAGCGTGCGGCGGCTGACCCGCGTGCCGACCGCCTTCGCCAGGGCGAGTGCGACCGGAACGGGAGCGAGCGCCAGCAGCCCCAGGGTGGGGTCGTAGATCAGGATGGCGACCGCCAAGGCGAGCGAGAACAGCAGCGTGTCCCAGGTCTCCACGATCACCTCCCCCACGCCGCGGCCCAGCACCTCCACGTCGCCGACGACGCGGCCCATGACCTCGCCGACCGAGGTCCGGTGCAGCCGGTCGGCCGGCCAGGACAGGACTCCGCCGACGGCGTCGGCCCGCACGTTCGCCTTGATCCGGTTCCGGCACACGCCGAGCCAGTACCGCTTGCCGATCCGGGGCACCTCGGTGGCCAGGGTGCCGGCGATCAGGAGCAGGACGGCGCGGGTCACGGCGCCGCCGTCGACCTCGCCGCGGTCGTGCGCCAGCACCGTGTCCACCGCGTGGCCGAGCAGGATTGCGGGCAGGACGACGGCGGTGTTCATCAGCACGCCGCACAGCGAGCCGATGGTCAACAGCCCGGCGACCTGGCGCGCGTAGGGGCGCATCGCCGTCCACATGCCGAGAGGCACCCGGGCCTCTGCGGCAGGCTGGGGGGTGGACGGTGTCGGGTGGACCATGGGCACGGCCTGGGCTCAGAGCTGCTCGAGCCGGTCCATGAGCGCGGCAAGGGCAGGGGCGGCGTGCATCGTCGGCCCCGTCAAGGCCGCCATGTCGGCCAGGACCATCACGGTGGTCCACACCGCGTTCCACTCCACGCCGGCCGGCCGACCGTCGAGGTAGGCCTCGCGGAGCAGCAGCCGGTCCTCGGGGTCGGGCCAGGACCGCAGGTCGAGAGCCGGATGAGCGGCGTACGCGTCCCCGAAGTCGATGAGCCCGGTGAAGTCGCCGGCCGGGCCGGTGAACACGTGCGTGAGCCCCGGGTTGGAGTGCAGGGGCACCGACGGCTGGTCGAGCCGCTCCGGCAGCGCCGCCACGGCGAGCTCGGCCACCCGGGCGGGCGGCACCTCCAGCGGCCACCGGTCCCGTTGCTGCTCCAGCCGCTCGACGAGGTCGGCGAAGTTCGCCTCGAGGCGCGCCCGATGGCCCGCTCCCCCCTCGACGGTGGGCAGGATCCCGTCGACCTGCAGCTGTGTCGCATCCAGGGCGTGCACGACGCGCAACACGCCAGCGACCGCCCGGAGGAGCCCTTGGCGGGCGACGGGCGGGAGGGGGCGGAGTCCCACGGGCCGGCCCGGCACCCGGCTCATCACGATGAACTCGACCGGACCATCGGCGGTGGCGACCCTGTCGTAGCCGTACAGGTCCGGGATCCGTCCGGCGAGGGGCCCGGTCAGCGCCTCGAGCAGCGCGGCCTCCTTCCGCAGGCTGGTGCGCGGACGGAGCCGGTGCGGCCGCTGCGTCTTCACCACCACACCACCGGCGGCATCGGACCGGTCGAACAGGTAGACCCGCGCTTCCCCGCCGGACTCGTCCACCTGCATCCCGCCGTCGAGCTGCACGCCAGACGGCAGGTGCGGCCCAGCCAGCTCTCGGACCAGCTCGCTCGGGAGCACCGGGTCCGGCGCCTCCGGTTGGCTGTACACGTCGGCGCGTCCCATGAGGTCCTCCTCGTTGCGCTGCCGGCGTCAGGTGAGGGGCAGGCCGGCGAGGCCGGCGGCGAGGCCGAGGACGGCGCAGACGCCGAGGGTGCGCAGCACCGACCACTTGACGCGGAACAGCAGCACCGCGGCCACCAGCGCGATGACCAGGGGCACCGGTCGCAGCGTGGTCACGTCGGGCAGCTCGAGCGACAGCGGTCCGCGGTCGACGTCGACGGTCTCACTGAAGAGCGTGTGGACGGCGAAGTAGACGCCGAGGTTGGCGATGACGCCGACGACGGCGGCGGTGATGCCGCTCAAGGCCGCCGACAGCGACCGGTTGCCGCGCAGCCGCTCCATGTACGGGGCGCCGAGCAGGACGAACAGGAAGCTGGGCACGAAGGTCACCCAGGTGACGAGCAGGGAGGCGAGGACCGCGGCCACCCAGGGGTCGAGGTCGCCGGGGTTGCGGTAGGCGCCGAGGAACGCGACGAACTGCACGACCATGATCAGCGGGCCCGGCGTGGTCTCGGCCAGCGCCAGGCCGCGGACCATCTCCCGCGGGCCCAGCCAGCCGTAGACCTCGACGGCCTGCTGGGCGACGTAGGCCAGCACCGCGTAGGCGCCGCCGAAGGTGACCACGGCGGCGCCGGAGAAGAACAGGCCCTGCTGGGTGAACACGCTGCCCGCGCCGGTCAGCAGGGCGACCACCGCGACGGGCACTCCCCAGACGAGCAGCCCGACCAGCAGCACCTTCAGGGTGCGCCCGGCGGTGGGGGCCACGTGGTGCAGCACGTCGTCGGAGATGACCGGCGGCGGGCCGGCCTCGGGGCCCTCGGCGGCCTTCTTGCGCGGCAGCGCGGACGGTCGCCAGCGGCCGAGGGCCCAGCCGGCGATACCGGCGAGTGCGACCACGATCGGGAAGGGCACGCCGAACAACGCGAGGGCGACGAAGGACGCCACCGCGATCACGACCAGGGCGCGGCTGTCCAGCGCCTTCTTGGCCACCCGGATGACGGCCTGCACGACGATCGCGAGCACTGCCGCGGCCAGCCCGGCGAAGAGCGCGGTGATCGCGGTCGTCGTGCCGAAGGCGACGTAGATCGCCGAGAGCGCCAGCAGCGCGACGACGCCGGGCAGCACGAACAGACCGCCGGCGACGAGCCCTCCGCGGGTGCCGTGCAGCAGCCAGCCGACGTACGTGGCCAGCTGCTGCGCCTCCGGGCCGGGCAACAAGGTGCAGTAGTTCAGCGCGTGCAGGAACCGGCGCTGGCCGATCCACCGCTTCTCGTCGACCAGGGCGCGCTGCATGACCGCGATCTGGCCGGCCGGTCCGCCGAAGGTCTGCAGCGAGATGAGGAACCAGGTCCGCACCGCGGTACGGAAGGGGATGGCGGTCTGCTCCTGCGCTCCGACCGGCTCCGGTTCGGCAGCCGGATCCGGCGTGCGAGTGGCGGGTGCGGTGTCCGGCGGGTGCGGGGCCTCGCGGGTCATGGACGTCCTCGTCGGTCGGTCTCGGGCAAGGGAGGGGCGCAGTCCGGCGGCGCCGGGCGCGTGGGTGGGTCGGGTGAGATCGGCCGAGGCCGGGGCTCAGCCGTGCGGCGGACAGGAGCGGTCGTGCGAGTCGGCGATGGTGCGCATGGCGGTCCTCCGGGCGACGGGATCAGGCCGGCTCACGGCCGAGCAGCAGACGACGGCGGTGGAACTCGTAGAGCCCGTCGAAGACCGGGCCGGAGACGGCGAGCGTGTGCTCGTCGCTCCCGGTCATCGACAGCCCACGCAGCACCACGTCGAGACCGGGTGCCTCCGGGGCGTCGAAGCGCCCGTCGTCGAGGTCGGCCTCGTGCACGATCTCGGCGATCCGCCACAGCACCGGATCGGTGAGATCGTGGCGGCGCAGGATCGTCTCGAACGAGCAGTCCCCGCCGTGGTGGCCCAGTTCGACACCGCGCATGTCGAACGGCGTGGCGTCAGCCGGGACCTCGGCCGGGTCCGACACGAAGACGAACTCGGCGGCTGGATCGAGGAAGCGGCGGATCAGCCAGGCGCAGGCCGCGCGGTCGATGTGCACCCCGGCCCTGGTCGCCCACCTCACGGCGCCGCCTCCGTCACCTCGGCGACCGGCGACCCGTCCTCGGCGGCGGCCTCGGCCAGGTCGCGCAGCGCCACCGCGGCGGCCTCACGCTCCGGCGGTGGGAAGAAGTCCCGCCGGTTGATCGCCCGCCACTCCGCCCGCAGCCGGCGCAGCGCCCGGGTTCGCTCGGTGGAGTCGCCGTCGGCGGCCTCGCGGCTCTGCTCGGTCAGCGACCGGTACTCCTCGGCCCGGGCAGCAGCCATGCCGGCGGCCAGTGCCCGCTCCTGCGCCAGCGTCGCCGGTCGGGCCACCCACAGCCCCGCGGTCCCGTCCGCGGCGAGGACGTCGTCGGCCAGCCACTCGAGGGACTCACGGGTGCGGGCGTCGGCGGGC
The DNA here is from genome assembly GCF_051383635.1 of Geodermatophilus sp. CPCC 205506. Taxonomy (NCBI): domain Bacteria; kingdom Bacillati; phylum Actinomycetota; class Actinomycetes; order Geodermatophilales; family Geodermatophilaceae; genus Geodermatophilus; species Geodermatophilus sp. CPCC 205506. Next base: position 31,753 of record NZ_JALPKP010000019.1, read on the forward strand.
AGCGCCACCAGGCCGTCGGACAGCTGCGCCACGCCGAGCCGCTTCAGCCGCCGCCACACCGTGGTCCGCGGACCCGACGGCTCGCGGGGCAGCCGGTAGGAGAGCAGCACCCACTCGCCCGGACCAGGCTGAGCGGGAAACGGCGTGAGCACGCCGCAATGCAACCATGGTTGCATTGCAGCGTCCAGCGATGGTGGACGAGCGGGGCCCTGCCGCAGGGTGTGCGGTCACGTCCGAACGGCCGGCGCTTCCGTTCCACCCTGGTCATCCTGTGTGCCGGACCCTCCGCACCGTAAGCCAGCCGGCGACTGACGGCGGTGTGGCGCTCGCCAGCATCCGCTCGGCTGTGGTGCGGCTCCCCTACTGACTCGCGCCGTGCTCCGACTCCGGACCCGGGGCACGCGCCCCGACCCGCCGGGCGGCCGGACGGTCAGGATGCGGACGGTGCCGGATCGCGTGCGGCGCACCTGTTCGCTCGGCCTGCTGCCAGGGTGGAGTTCCAGGTCAGCAGTCGTTCGAGCGGTCCTCTCCCCAGCAGCACCCTCCAGGCAGTGGCGACCACGAGGCTCACCAGGATGTAGGTGGCCCACGCGCCGTTGTCGTCGTAGTCGAGCGTGCCGATGAGCCACACCGCGACGACCTGGCCGGTGTACACAGTCAGCGCCATCGCGCCCACCGAGGCGAGCGGGTAACTCACCCTGGGCAGGAGCTCGGCGACGACCAGGCACACGCCGATGACGATGAGCGCGAACCCGACAGAGCCGACGATCTCGAAGGTCGTTCCGCTGTGGGGGACGGACCCGGTCAACCAGACCGGGTCCCACGCATCGGGGCGTTCCGAGAAGCCGTCGCCGTCCACCGGCGTCCCGCCCGCAAACCACTGCGTGGTCACCCAGCCGCCGCCGTAGCCGAGCACGGCCAGGCCGGCGCCGGTGGCCACGAGCGTCGCCCGGGCCCGCGCGGAGGCCAGGTCCGAGCGCCCCACGGCCAGGCCGACGAGGAGGAAGGCCCACCAGATCAGCGCCGGATAGGGCCCGGTGACGGCCAGCCAGACGAACGGCGTGTCGTAGGAGCCCGTCGCCTCGGCGAGCTGCGCGAGCACCAGGTCAACAGGCGGTGTCACCACGGCCAGCACCCCGGCGGCCACCAGCAGCTGCCGGGGCGGCCACCGCAGGAACGGCAAGGCGAGGACGAAGAGCACGGCGTACACGCCGAGGATGATGTCGATGTCGGTGCCGAGCGCTTCGAGGACGCCGCCGATGGCGAACACCCACGCCGCACGGACGAGGATCCGCATCCGGGCGCGGACCAGCTCGTCCCCGCCGGCCGGGACGGTCCGGCCGGACAACAGGGCCACCGAGACGCCCGCCAGGACCGCGAAGAGGATCGACGACCGGCCGTTCACCACGCCAAGCCATGTGGAGGGTGATGACCCCACGTCGTCCGCGACGACTCCGACGTGGGCACCGAACATCCCGAAGACGGCCAGCGCACGAGCTACATCGAGACCGGCCACCCGATCCGAGCGAAGCCGCCGCTTCTGCTGTGCGGACGGGAGCTGTCGGGCCTGGTCTCGGCGCACGGCGGTGCTCATGACGGGGCACCGTAGGAGGGCCAGGGCCGGTGGAACCGCTCGTCAGGGCCGTTTGCCAAGTTCTTGCACTGTCCTGACCTGTCGCTTGCACCGTGCCGCCTAGAGTCAGAACCGGCTTCGATCGACCAGGTGGTGCGGCGGACGCACCGGTGTCGACTGCCCCCGCTGGTCGAGCGGAGCCTCCGACGCCCAGCGAGCCCGAGGACGGCGGCGATGGATCTTCGTCTCGTGGTGGGCGGCCTGATCGCCCGGAACGCGGTGCTGAGCACGCTGCTGGCGAACCACGACGACCGCCTCGAGCAGAGGTGCTCCGGGCACGGTACGACAACGGCACCGTGCTTCATCGTCCTCACCTGGAGCGTCGACGAGTCCCCGTTCGCGCCGTCCGGGAGCCAGCTGCTCAGGGTGGAAGTGCACACGTCGAACACCGACCCCCGGCGCCACCAGGACCTCGACACCATCGTCCGACTGCTGCACGCGGTCCTGACCGACGACCACGCCAGGACCTCGATCACCGCTCGGCGCCTGGGCGGCTGGGCCGATTCCCGATCCAGCCTGGACACCGTCGTCGAGGTCGGCGTCTGGGAGATCGCTCCGGCCCGGTCCAGTGTCCGGGGAACAGCTCGGCCGCGACTGCTGCCGTGGCCGGACTCCAGCACCCTCACCGCTACCGGTTCCCTGGCATGGGGGACCGTCAGCATGAACTGATCCGGACATCCATGGCGGCGCTGCGGCGAGTCGGTAACGGCCGCGGCGTCGCCCGGCGGGCACCTGGGGGCACGCGTCCTCAGCGATGCCGGCTAGGCGGATGGGCCGGCGTCGTCGGGTGCGGGCAGCTCGAGCCGGTATCCGTGCCCGCGCACGGTGACGATGCGCGGGACGAGGACACCGGGACCGGCGGCTTCGTGGATCCGTCGTCGCAGCGCGGCGACGTGGACGTCGAGGGTCTTGGTGGAGCCGAACCAGTTCTCGTCCCAGACGTCGGACATCAACTGACCGCGGCTGTGCGCGACCTCGGGTCGTGCGGCCAGGCTGGCCAGCAGGTCGAACTCCTTGGGCCGCAGGTGCAGATGCCGTCCCGCGATCGTCACCGTGTGGCGGGGGACGTCGACGATGAGGTCTCCGACCGCGAACACGGTCGCTGCGGCCGGGATCGCTTCGCCTCGACGCAGGTGCGCGCGGATCCGCGCATGGAACTCGGCCAGGCGGACCGGCTTGACCAGGTAGTCGTCGGCACCGGCTTCCAGCCCGACGACGACGTCCATCTCCGCCGAGCGCGCGGTCACCATGACCAGGACGCACCCGGGCTGGAGCCTTCTCAGCTGCCGGCACACCTCCACCCCGTCCAGGTCGGGCAGTCCCAGGTCCAGCAGCACCAGGTCGACGTCGCCTGCCCCCGCGCGGGCCAGCCCGTCGGTGCCGGTTCGCGCCCAGGAGACCTCGTAGGCGTGGCTGCGCAGGCTCGAGGTCAGCACCTCGCCGATCGTCGGGTCGTCCTCGACGAGGAGGATCCGGCCGGTCACCGCGACATCGTGGCACCCCCCGAGGCCAGCCCGGGCGCCCGCTTCACCGCTGCGGGGAGCCCCGCACACGAACGCGGTGACATCGGCCCGCCGGGGAGACATCCTGGCAATCGACGAGCGGGGCCGATGGCGGCAGCAGAACGGAGACGCTCGTGCGCACTCGGATCATCGGCGTGGCCGTCGTGGCCTCCGTCCTGGCCATCTGTCTCTTCGGTGTCCCGCTGGCCGTCGCCGTTCACCGGTACGCGATCCAGCAGGAGCGGGTCCACCTGGTGAGGGTCGCCACGGACGTCGCCATCGACGTCGCCGACGACGTGGACGACGGCGACACCATCGACCCCGACGACCTCTCCGACGTCGGGGACCGCGGCGACGACATCGACGCGGCCGTGTTCGACGAGGACGGCGACCGGCTGGCCGGATCGATCCCCGGTGAGCACGGCCGCCTCCTGTCCCGGGCTCTGGACGGCGGGGTGCGCGCCCGAGCCCGTGGCGACCTCCTCCTCGCCGCCGCGCCTGTGACCCACTCCGACGAGGTGATCGGCGCGGTCCTGGTCGCCACCCCGCGCAGCGCCGTACTCGGACAGGTCGCCCTCGTCTGGGCGGGCATGGCGGGGCTGGCGGCGGTGGCGGTGACCATCGCCTGGATGGTGGGGCGCCGTCAGGCCGGCCGGCTGGCACGTCCGCTGGAGGACCTGGAGGACAGCGCCCGCCGGCTCGGCGACGGCGACTTCAGCGTCCGCAGCCGCAAGGGCGGCATCGCCGAGATCGACTCGGTGGGGACCGCGCTGGACACCACCGCCGCCCGCCTCGACGACCTGCTCGCCCGCGAGCGCGCGTTCTCCGCCGACGCCTCCCACCAGCTGCGCACCCCGCTGGCCGGGCTGCGGCTCCGCCTGGAAGCCGCGCTGGAACAGCGCGACCAGGACCCCCGGCCGGCGATCGCCGCCAGCCTCGCCGACGCCGACCGCCTCGAGGCCATCATCGACGAGCTGCTCACCCTCGCCCGCGCCGGGCAGGCCGGACAAACCGGTCCCCTGGACCTGGACGCGCTCCTCGGCGAGCTCTCCCCGGAGTGGGGCGCGCGCCTCGCTCTGCACGGCCGCGACCTGGAAGTCCGCAGCGACCCCGACGCCCCGGCGGCGCGCGGCTCGGCCGCCGCGGTACGGCAAGTACTCGGCGTCCTCGTGGACAACGCCACCTCCCACGGCGCCGGGACGGTCACGGTGTCCGTGCGGGAGGCCGCCGGCGCGGTGGCCATCGACGTCTCCGACGAGGGCCCGGGCCCCCTGGCGCCCGAGGACACCGTCTTCTCCGGGCGGGCCGACCGGCGCGACGGTCACGGCATCGGTCTCGCCCTCGCCCGCCGTCTCGCCGAGGCCGAGCAGGGCCGGCTGGAGCTGACCCGCCCCTCACCGCCGGTGTTCACCCTCCTCCTCCCGACGGCGCCCGTGGCCGTCCCGGACCGGGAGCCGGGAGCCACCGACGTCTCCAGGAGCGGCGGGATGATCGCCTAGGTCCAACCAAGACCATCGACGATCGACGTCGCCACAGGCCAGAACCGCAGGTCAAGCCGGATGTTCACAAGCTGCCGACAGCAGCCGATCGCCCATGGAACGCTCTCCTGAACCGTGTCGGAGGTTCGAATCCTCGGGGCCACCAGCCGGTGCTGACCGACGGGGTCGTTGGCGGCCCAATGCTTGGGACGCCACGGGATCTAGGCTGGGGCGGTGACGACCGATCAAGTGCCCGACGCACCGCTCGACCCCGAGGACACCCTCGCCCTGGAGCGGCAGGTGTGCTTCGCCCTCTCGGTGGCGGCCCGCAACGTGGTCGCGGTCTACCGGCCGGTGCTCGAGCCGCTGGGGCTGACCCACCCGCAGTACCTGGTGATGCTGGCGCTGTGGCAGCACGGCTCGCTGTCGGTCAAGGAGCTCTCGCACCTGCTGCAACTGGACCCCGGCACGCTCTCGCCGCTGCTCAAGCGGCTGGAGGCGGCCGGCCTGCTGCGCCGGGAGCGGAATCCGAGGGACCAGCGCAACCTGGCGCTGGCGCTGACCGACGCCGGCAGGGCCCTGCGCGCCCAGGCCGAGGCCATCCCCACCGGCATCGTCGAGCGTCTCGGCATGCCGGTCGAGGAGTTGATGGCGCTGCACGGAGCGCTCACCCAGGTGATCGCCGCCTCCCAGCGCGCACTGACGGCGCCTGCACGGGACGAGGACCCGCGGGAGGACGAGGACCCGCGGGCCACCGTCGCCTGAGGTCCGGCACAACGGACGGCAGTTGTTAGCCTGCTGACACTTGGTACCCCAACCTTTCGCCCACCAATTGTTCGGGGCACCATGGAGACGTGACCGTCGACCACCAGGAGCGAACCGTCGTGACAGACCCCGAGAGCGGCACGCCGGCCGAGCCCGTCATCCGTCCGGCGCCGCACCGGTGGCTCTGGTACGCCTTCGGCGGCTCGCTGCCCGGGCGCCACCGCGGTTGGGTGCTGCACGACACCACCACCGGCACCTGGTGGCTGCGCCACATCGGCCGCATGCTGGTCCAGCTCGCCGTCCCGATCGCCCTGATCATGACGCTGCTGCCGGCCTCGTGGGGGCTGCGCGCCGCGTGCGCCGGCGGCGGGCTGGCCCTGGCACTGTTCTACTCCCTGGCCTACATGCCGGAGAGCACCGAGACCCGGGTCGTGAAGGCCGGCTACCCGGCGGGCACCGCCACCGTGCACCGCGAGCGCGCCGCCCAGGGCCGGGAGCAGCGCGAGAGCGAGCGCCGGCGGGCCGCCGCGGCCCGGCGCGCCGCCCGCTACCGGGACCGGGCCGGGCGCTGACCCCCGCCGAGAGCCCTCACACCCGGTAGAAGGCCGCCGCGTTGTCGTGCAGCACCGCGTCGACGTGCTCCCCGGCGACGTCCGCCAGCAGATCGAGGTCGGAGTCGGCGAACGGACGCCGGGCGCGGGTGGACGGCAGGTCCGAGCCGGCCATCAGCGCGGTCGGGTCGGCCGCCAGCACGGCGCGGACGGCCGCGGCGACGTCGAGGTCGAGGTCGACACGGCCGAAGCCCGTCGCCTTGACCCGCACGCCGCGCTCGACGAGCGCGACCAGGTGCGGCAGGCCGTCGGCGTGCAGACCCAGGTGGTCGATGCTCACCGCGGGCAGCGCCGCGAGGGTGTCCACCAGGTCGGCCAGGTCACGGGCGTCGACGTAGAGCTCGGTGTGCAGGCCGGCCAGGTCGTGGACGCGGCGGGCCAGCCGGTCCAGGTGCTCTCTGCCCGCGGACCCGCCGCGGCGCAGGTTGAACCGCACCCCTCGCACCCCGCGCCGTGCGAGGTCGACGACGTCGGCGTCGGGCAGGTCGTGCGGGATCTGCGCAACGCCGACGAAGCCGGGACCGAGCCGGGCGAGGGCGTCGAGCAGACAGCCCTGGTCGAAGCGCTGGAACGACCCCGAGACGACGGCACCGCCGACGACGCCCAGTGCGGCGGTGCGCTCCAGGTACCGCTCGACGGGGAAGGGATCGGGCAGGAAACCGTCGTTCTCGTACAGCGGGAACCGGTGGTCGACGACGTGGAAGTGGGCGTCGAAGAACGGGCGCCGGGTCGGCACGGGGAGCTCCTCTCGACTCGGTGCGGCGGGGTCCCGGACCGCGTCCACCCCGTGGGTGTCACCCGGCGCGGCGAAACCCCCGGGGGCTCCGAGGCGTTACCGTCTCAGTACGCATGTCGAACCCGGCAACGACGCCGGGCGAGCGGAGGTGGCACACCAGCATGGAGACGAGTGTGGTCGACGTCCCCGATCGGGGGCGGTTCGAGGTCCTGCTCGACGGCCGGGTCGTCGGCCTGGCGAGTTACCACGTCGAGAACGGCACCATGGCGCTGCCGCACACCGAGGTGGACCCCTCCGTCGGTGGACGCGGCATCGGCAAGATCCTCGTCGCCGGCGTCCTCGCCGCCGCCCGCGAGCGCGGCGTGCACGTGCTCCCCTACTGCTCGTTCGTCCGTCACTACATCCAGCAGCACCCCGAAGAGGTCGACCTGGTCGCCGAGGCCGACCGGCCGCACTTCGGTCTGGAGACCGCCGACCGCTGACCTGATCTGCAGATCCCGTCCGCGCTGCCTACCCTGGCGCGGGTGCCCATCGCGCTGCTGTGGTTCCGCCGCGACCTGCGGCTGGCCGACCACCCGGCGCTGCTGGCGGCCCGCGACGCCGCCGGTCCCGACGGCGCCGTCCTGCCGCTGTTCGTCGTCGACCCGCGGCTGTGGGACCCGGCCGGAGGGCCGCGCCGCCGGTTCCTGCTCGACTGCCTCGCCGACCTCGACGCGTCCCTCGACGGTGCCCTGGTGCTGCGCTCCGGGGACCCGGCGCGCGTCGTCCCAGAACTGGTCCGGGAGGTCGGCGCCACCAGCGTGCACGTCTCGGCCGACGCGGGTCCCTACGGACGGCGGCGCGACGCCGACGTGGAGCGCGCGCTGGGCGCGGTGCCCCTCGTGCGCACCGGCTCGCCGTACGCGGTGACGCCCGGCCGGGTCACGAAGGGCGACGGGACGCCGTTCCGGGTGTTCTCGCCCTTCGCCCGGGCCTGGCGGGCGCACGGTTGGCGCGATCCGGCACCGCGGCCGCGGGCGGTCCGGTGGTGCACCGGCGTCCGGTCCGACGAGCGGCCCGACGCGCCGCAACTGGACGGCGTCCGCCTGCCCCCGGCCGGCGAGGCCGCCGCCGCCGCGGCCTGGCGCCGGTTCCGCGACGAGCGGCTGACCGGTTACGGCGAGACCCGGAACACCCCGGGCACCGAGGGCACCAGCCGGATGTCGGCGTACCTGAAGTACGGCTGCACCCACCCGCGGACCCTGCTGGCCGACCTGGCGCACGAGGAGGGGCCGTCGGCCGCGGGCTACGTCACCGAGCTGGCCTGGCGCGAGTTCTACGCCGACGTGCTGTGGCACCGGCCGGAGACGCACCGGGAGGCCTTCGACGGGCGCATGCGCACGATGACCTACGACACCGGCCCGGACGCCGACGAGCGCTTCGCCGCCTGGGCCGCGGGCCGCACCGGCTACCCGATCGTCGACGCCGGGATGCGGCAACTCCTGGGCGAGGCGTGGGTGCACAACCGGGTCCGCATGGTCGTGGCCTCGTTCCTCGTCAAGGACCTGCACGTCGACTGGTGGCGCGGCGCCCGGCACTTCCTCGCCCACCTGGTCGACGGTGACCTCGCCAGCAACAACCACGGCTGGCAGTGGGTCGCCGGCACCGGCACGGACGCCTCCCCCTACCACCGCGTCTTCAACCCGACCCGGCAGGGGAAGCAGTTCGACCCCGACGGCGGGTACGTCCGGCGGTGGGTGCCCGAGCTGCGCGACGTCCCGGCGCGGTTCGTGCACGAGCCGTGGCTGGCGCCCGACGGCGTCCCGCCCGGGTACCCCCTGCCGATCGTCGACCACGCCGAGGAGCGCCGGGTGGCCCTCGACCGCTACGAGCAGGTGCGCCGTGCCTGAGGGGCACACCCTGTTCCGGCTGGCCCGCGACCAGTCACTCGCCTTCGCCGGCCGCCCGGTGCACGTGACCAGCCCGCAGGGCCGCTTCGCCGCGGGCGCGGCGCTGCTGGACGGTCGGGTGCTCGACGAGGTGGTCTCCCACGGCAAGCACCTGTTCGCCTGCTTCGGCGCCGACACGCTGCACGTGCACCTCGGTCTCTACGGCAGCTACACCTCGGGCACCGGCGTCCCGCCCGCGCCGCGGGGCGCGCTGCGGATGCGCTGGGTCGGGGACGGGCCCGACGGCCTCGGCGTCTGGACCGACCTGCGCGGCGCGACCGCCTGCGAGGTGCTTCCCGGACCCGCGGTCGACCGGATCCTCACCCGGCTCGGCCCCGACCCGCTGCGGCCCCGGACCGACGGCACCCGCGCCCACCGGCGCGTCGCCGGCAGCCGCACCGCGATCGGCGCGCTGCTCATGGACCAGTCGGTGCTCGCCGGCGTCGGCAACGTGTACCGCGCGGAGCTGCTGTTCCGGCACGGCGTCTCCCCGTTCCGCCCCGGCCGGGAGGTCGACGCGGACCTGTGGGCGCGGATGTGGTCCGACCTCGTGGTGCTCATGCGCGCCGGCGTGCGGATGGGCCGGATCGTCACCACCCGGCCGGAGCACCGCACCCGCCGGCGCGGCGCGGTGGTGCGGGAGGACGCGCACTACGTCTACCGGCGCACCGGGCTGCCCTGCCGGGTCTGCGGCACGCAGGTCAGGACGCAGGAGATGGTGGCCCGCAACCTCTACTGGTGCCCGGTCTGCCAGGCCGCGTGACCGCGGCGGGGCTGCCCCCTCGGGGTGAGTGACCTGGCCCCTCGCCGCGGATATCGTGATCGGATGTCGAGCACGCTGCGCGCCCTGGTGGTCGCCGTGCTCTCCTGCGTCTGCGTCCTGGTCGGGGTCCCGGCCGCCTCGGCCGCGGACGACGATCCCCCGGTGGTCGGCTACGACGTCTCCCACCCGCAGTGCGACGTCCCGTTGCCCGACCGCCCCGCGTTCGGCATCGTCGGGGTGAACGGCGGGCGGGCCACCCGGCCCAACCCGTGCCTGACCGAGCAGCTCGCGTGGGCGGCCGAGGCCACCGGCGCGGTGCGCGGCCAGCCCGCGCTGCAGCTCTACGTCAACACCGCCAACCCCGGCCAGCTGCTCGACCTCGTGCACACCTGGCCGCTGGCCGGCGACAGCCCGTACGGGCACTGCGACGGCGCCAACGACGAGGCCTGCTCCTGGCGGTACGGCTGGCTGCGCGCCTACCTCGACGTCGAGGCGTTCTTCGCCCCCGCCGCGGAGCGGGCCGGCGTCGACCCCGACCCGGCCGCGCACCGCTGGTGGCTCGACGTCGAGACCATGAACACCTGGCAGTACGGCTCTCCGGCGGCCCGGGCCCGCAACCGCGCGGCACTGGAGGGCATGGCCGCCTACCTCGGCAGCCGCGGCGCGGAGGTCGGGCTCTACTCCACCGCGCAGCAGTGGGGCCGGATCGTCGGCGACGTCCCGCGGGACAGCGCCCTGTACGGCCTGGACAGCTGGCTGGCCGGCGGCGGCACGCCGGCCGGCGCCCGGGCGACCTGCCGCCGGGCGCCGCTGGTGGGCGGCGGCGAGGTGGTCATGGCCCAGTACGTCGAGGACCGGCTGGACCACAACCACCCCTGCGACTAGAGCGCCCCCTTCGCCCCGTCCCCGGCCGGGAGGGCGGTCAGCACCTGCAGGTCCGGCGCGCCGGCGAGCTTGCCGTCCAGCGCCTGGCTGAGCTCGGCGAACGGGTCCCCCTTGCCGTGCGCGGCCAGGTCCTCGGGGCTGTCCCACTGCTCGATCATCACCAGCCGGCCGTCCTGCCCCTCGTGCAGCGCGTAGCGCCGGCAGCCGGACTCGCCGTGCACCTGCGGGATCGCCGCCAGCACCGCCGCGCGGACGGCGGCGGCGTGCTCGGGCTGGGGGGTGATGGTCGCGACGACGACGACGGCCACGGGCTGCTCCTGGGATCGAGGGGACGGGCCTATGCCTGGTGCATTCCCGCCCGCGCGGGTCAGGATGCCTGTCGTGTCGGTCGAGGAAGACCCCGGTCCCCCGTCCTCCGTGCCACCCCTGCGGGTGGCCGTCGTCGGCGCGGGTCCGGCCGGCATCTACGCCGCCGAGGCGCTGACCCGCCAGGACGACGTGCCGGTGGCCGTCGACCTGCTGGACCGGCTGCCCACGCCGTTCGGCCTGGTGCGGCACGGCATCGCCCCCGACCACCCGAAGATGCGGGCCATCCGCGACACCCTGCACCGGGCGCTGGACCACCCGTCGGTGCGGTTCGTCGGCAACGTCGAGGTCGGGCGGGACCTCGACTGCGCCGACCTGGCCCGCACCGTCGACGCCGTCGTCTACACCTACGGCGCGGCGCTGGACCGGCACCTGGCCATCCCCGGGGAGGAGCTGCCGGGCAGCCTGGCCGCGACCGACCTGGTCGCCTGGTACACCGGCCACCCCGACGCCGACCGCGCGCGGGTGGAGGCGGCGCTCGCCGGGGCGCGGTCGGTCGTGGTGGTCGGCGTCGGCAACGTGGCGCTCGACGTCGCCCGCGTGCTGGCCCGCACGCCGGCCGAACTCGAGCCGACCGACATGCCCCAGCACGTGCTCGACGCCCTGGCCGCCGCGCCGGTGGGGTCGGTCACGGTCCTCGGCCGACGCGGCCCGGCACACGCCACGTTCACCACCCAGGAGCTGCGCGAGCTCGACGAGCTGGCGCAGGCCACCGTGCTGGTCGACCCCGCCGACCTGGAGCTCGACCCCGCCGCCGAGGAGCGGGCCGCCGCCGACCGCGTGGTGAGCCGCAACCTCGCCGTGCTGCGCGAGTGGGCCGGGCACACGCTCGAACCGGGCCGGACCCCGCTGCGGCTGCGCTTCTACACCCGTCCGGTGCGGCTGGTCGGCGAGGAGCGGGTGACCGGCGTCGAGGTCGAGCGCACCGTCGTCGACGCCGAGGGCCGCGCGTCGGGCACCGGTGAGCTGGAGGTCCTCCCCGCCGACCTGGTGGTGCGCTCGGTCGGCTACCGCGGCAGCGGGCTGCCGCACCTGCCGCTCGATGAGCGGCGCGGCACCGTGCCCAACGAGGGAGGGCGGGTGCTGCGCGACGGGCAGCGCGCGCCCGGCGAGTACGTGGCCGGCTGGATCAAGCGGGGGCCGACCGGCGTCGTCGGCACCAACAAGCACGACGCCCGGGAGACGGTCGCCGCGCTGCTCGAGGACGTCGCCGCCGGGGTCCTCCGGCCGGGCCGCGGCGGGGGCGACGACCTGGTGTCCGAGCTCCGGGCCAACGGCGCCGACCCGGTCCTGCTGGAGGACTGGCGGGCGATCGACGCGGCCGAGGTCGCCCTCGGGGCCACCCGCGGCCGGGCCCGGACGACGCTGCACGAGTGGGAGTCGCTGCTGGCGGCGGTCAAGGAGGCGGCCGCCCGGGCCCGCTGAGCCTCACCCGGCGGCGACCAGCAGCTCCCGCGCCGTCCGGACGTCCGCGGCGGCGACCAGCCGGATCAGGGTCTCGGTGTCCGGCCGGAGCAGCAGCGGCCCGCCGTCGGGGGCGAGCGCCACCCCGCCGGCCGCGGCGAGCACGGCCAGCCCCCCGGCGACGTCGTGCACGTGCGTGCCACTGCGGTCCAGGTCGTGCCAGGCCGCGGCCGACCCGTCGGCGACCAGGCACAGGTCGACCGCGGTGCAGCCGGTGACCCGGATCCGCCGCGCGGCCGCCGGCACGGGAACGCTCCCGCCCGGCGGAGCCGTGGGGACGACGACCGTGCCACCCGTCCGGGGCCGGACGGGCACGCCGTCGCGGCGGGCGCCGGCGCCGAGCGCTCCCTCCCAGCGGCGGCCGCTCGACAGGTCGGCCACGATCCCGGCGACGGCGCGGCCGCCGCGGACGAGGGCGGCCGAGAACGCCCACGGCGGCAGCCCGGCCCGGAAGTTGCCGGTGCCGTCCAGCGGGTCCAGCACGATCCACGGCGCGTCGTCGGCGACCGGCCGGTCGCGGCGCTCCTCGCTGAGCAGGGGAACGCCCAGCGGGGCGAGCACCTCCGCGGCGGCGGCGTGCGCGGCCTCGTCGGCGGCCAGCGACGGGCTGCCGTCGTCCTTGACCCGGTCGGTGCCGGCGTCCCGGGCCAGCGCGGCGGCGACCTCGACGCGGGTGGCGGCCAGCGCGGCCAGGTGCAGGAAGCGGTCGGCGAGCGGCGCCTCCACCGGTGGCAGGGGAACGGGGAGGACGTCGTCGCGCACCCGGTCGCGCACCCGCTCGCAGCCCCAGCCGGCCGCGACGGCGAGGACGCGGGGCTGGGTGATCCGGGCGCCGGTCCGGCGCACGAGCACCGCCTCCGCGGCGCCGTCCTCCCCCCACTCGCGGCGCAGCAGCGCGACGCTGCCCCGGTCGTCGACCAGCAGCCGCCGGGCGGGGTCGACGAGCGTGGTGGCGAGGGCGGCCGGCGCGACGCCGAGGGACTCGGCCGCCGAGCGCACCTCGTCCGCCCGGGTCGCCACCCGCAGGTCGAGCGGTCCCGGGTCGGCCCGCCACTCCAGCCGCGGCTCAGCCACTGTTGCGCAGGGCCGTGGCGATGCCGTTGATGGTCAGCTGGATGTTGCGCCGCACCAGCTCGTCGTCGTCCCCGCCGCGACGCCGTCGCAGCATCTCGACCTGCAGGTGGTGCAGCGGCTCCAGGTAGGGGAACCGGTTGCGGATCGACCGCGCCAGCGACGGGTTGTCCGCCAGCAGCCGGTCGTCGCCGGTGACCGCCAGCAGCATCCGGCAGCTGCGCTCGTGCTCGGCGGTGATCTGGTCGAACACCCGGTGCCGCAGCTCCTCGTCGGGCACCAGCTCGGCGTAGCGGGCGGCCAGCCCGAGATCGGTCTTGGCCAGGACCATCCCCATGTTCGACAGCATGGTGCGCAGGAACGGCCAGCGCCGGTGCAGCTCCTGCAGCCGGGCCAGCTTCGCGTCGTCGCCGTCCACCCAGCTCTCCAGCGCGGTGCCGGTGCCGTACCAGCCGGGCAGCATGATGCGGCTCTGCGACCAGCTGAACACCCACGGGATGGCGCGCAGGTCGGCGATCGAGTCGCCGGCCTTGCGCGACGGCGGCCGGCTGCCGATGTTCAGCTCGGCCAGCTCGCCGATCGGCGTCGCCGCGCGGAACCAGTCGACGAAGCCCGGCGTCTCGTGCACCAGCGCCCGGTAGGCCTGCTGCGCGCGGGCGGCGAGGTCGTCGAGCAGGGCGTAGGCCGGTTCGGCGTCCTCCCCCAGGCCCTCGACGTCGAGCAGGGTCGACTCCAGGGTGGCCGCGACCACCGCCTCCAGGTTGCGCCGGGCGAGGTCCGGGTCGGCGTACTTGGCGGCGATGACCTCGCCCTGCTCGGTGATCCGCAGCGCGCCCGCGACCGCACCCGGCGGCTGGGCGCGGATGGCGTCGTAGCTGGGCCCGCCGCCGCGCCCGACGGTGCCGCCGCGGCCGTGGAACAGCCGCAGCCGGATGCCCTCGGTCCGGGCCACCTCGACCAGCGCCAGCTCGGCCCGGTACAGCGCCCAGTTGGCGGCGAGGTAGCCGCCGTCCTTGTTGCTGTCGGAGTAGCCGAGCATGACCTCCTGCACGTCGCCCCGGTTGGCCACGAGCGTTCGGTAGAGCGGCTCGCCGAGGACGGCGGACATCGTCTGCGCGGCGCGCTGGAGGTCAGCGATCGTCTCGAACAGCGGCGAGATGCCGACCGGGCAGGTCGGGCCGTCCTCGCCGTCGGGGTCGAGCAGCCCGACCTCCTTGAGCAGGACGGCGACCTCGAGGACGTCGCTCACCGACTCGCACATGCTGATCACGTAGTTCGGGATCGCCCGCGGCCCGAGCTCCCGCACCTGCTCGGCCGCGGCCTCCAGCAGGTCGAGCTCCCCGCGGGCCAGCTCGGACAGCTCCGCCCCGTGCCGGACCAGCGGGCGGCGCATCCGCAGCTCGCCGACCAGCAGGGCCACCCGGTCGTCCTCGTCGAGGGCGGCGTAGTCGGGGCAGACGCCGGCCCAGGCGAGCAGCTCGCCGAGCACCTCCTCGTGGACCGCCGAGTTCTGCCGCATGTCCAGCCCGCAGAGGTGGAACCCGAAGACCTCGACGGCGTCGCGCAGGCGGGCCAGCCGGTCGTCGGCGAGCGCGTCGGCCCCGTGCCGGCGCAGCGACGTGTCGACCGTCGCCAGGTCGGCGAGCAGCTCGTCGGGGCCGTCGTAGGGCTCGAGCTCGTGGTGCGGCGGGCGGCCCGGGACGAACCCGAGCACCCGCTGGGCGGTGGCGGCCAGCCGGGCGTGGATGCCGTGCAGCGCGCGCCGGTAGGACTCGTCGGCGCGGAACGGCGAGTCGTCGCGGGAGGCCTCGGCCAGGTGCGCCAGCTCCGGCGTGGGGGTGATCAGCCGGTCGGACATGGACAGCTCGTCGTGCAGCGCCAGCAGCTCACCGAGGTGGTGGGCCAGCGCGGTCTCGGCCTGCCGGGTGCTGGCCCGGCGGACGGCGTCGGCGGTGACGAACGGGTTGCCGTCGCGGTCGCCGCCGATCCAGGAGCCGGGCAGCAGCATGGGCCGCGGGAGCAGCCCGGCGTGCGGCCAGCGCTCGCGCAGCGCCCGGCGCAGCTCGGCGTTGATCGCCGGGACCACCTCGAACAGGGACAGCTCGTAGTAGCGCAGCGCCTCGTCGATCTCGTCGGCCAGCCGCAGCCGGGACAGCCGCAGCAGCGCCGTCTGCCAGAGGGTGAGCACCGCCCGGTGCAGCTCGGCCGACCACTCGGCCTCCTCCACCTCGCCGGGGGCGGAGCGGTCGCGGCGGCGGATCAGCTCGGTGACCTGGCGCTGCACGCGGAAGACCGTGCGGCGCCGGACCTCGGTGGGGTGGGCGGTGACGACCGGGCAGACCAGCGCGCCGGCGAGCTCGCGCGCGACGACGTCCGGGTCGAGCCGCGCGGCGTCCAGCAGCCCCAGGGTCGCCGCCAGGCTGCCCTTCTGCGGGGGCGAGCCCTCGCGCCGGTGGATGCGGCGGCGCCGCTGGTGGTGGATGTCCTCGGCGAGGTTGGCCAGCAGCGAGAAGTGGCTGAACGCGCGGATGACGTGGTTGGTGGAGCGGACGTCGAGATCGCCGAGCCGGGCGGCCAGCTCGGCGCGGTCGACCTCCGAGCGGCGGACGCGGAAGGCCTCCACCCGGGTGGACTCCACCAGCGCCAGCACGTCCTCGCCCGACTGCTCGCCGATCACCTCCCCCAGGACGCGGCCCAGGAGCCGGATGTCCTCGCGGAGCGGGGCGTCGGTGGCAGCGGTGGCATCCCCCTCCGCCCCTCCGTGGTGGCGCAGGTCGGCGACGTCGACAGTGGCTTCCGACACGGGGGCAGTATCGGGGGCGGGTGTGACGAGCGGGTGTCCTGGGGAGATCCTCCCGTCGTGGACCGTCTCCGGGCCGTCGCCGCCGACCTCTCCCCCGCCCGCCACGGGGAGGGCCCGCGGTGGGACGCCGACCGCGCCGAGCTGCTGTGGGTGGACATCGCCGCGGGCCTGGTCCGCCGGGCCACGGTCGCCGCCGACGGCACCCTCACCGAGACGGCCGTGCACCCCGGCGGCGACACCGTGGGCGCCGTCGCCCCCGCGACCGCCGGAGGCTGGCTGCTGGCCGCGGGCGGCGGCTTCACCCACCTGGCCGGCGACGGGACGGCGCGGGTGCTGGTGACCCTCGCCGGCGAGGGCGGCACCGAGGCGAGCGGCGGCACGCGGATGAACGACGCCGCCTGCGACCGCGCCGGCCGGTTCTTCGCCGGCACCATGGCCTTCGACCAGCGGCCCGGCGGCGGGACGCTGTACCGGCTGGACGTCGACGGCACGGTGACCACCGTGCTCGACGGGCTCACCGTCTCCAACGGCATCGGCTGGTCCCCCGACGACCGCACCGTCTACCTGGCCGACTCCGGCCCCGGCGTCGTGCACGCCTTCGACTACGACGTGTCCGCCGGCACGTTCGCCAACGGCCGGGTGCTGCTGGAGTTCTCCGGCGACGAGGGCGTCGCCGACGGCCTGACCGTCGACGACGACGGCTGCCTCTGGACGGCGCTGTGGGGTGGCGGCCAGGTCCGCCGCTGGTCACCGGACGGCGAGCTGCTGGCCGTCGTCGAGGTGCCGGTGGCCCAGACGTCGAGCTGCGCGTTCGCCGGCCCGGGCCGGGACCTGCTGGTGGTCAGCACCTCCACCGAGGGCATGGACGACGCCGCGCGGGCGGCCCAGCCCGACGCCGGCCGGCTGTTCACCGCCCGGCCGGGGCCCACCGGACCCGCGGCGTTCCCCTACCGCGGCCCGCTGGGTGGAGTCCGCCAGGTGGTGTAGCCGTCGGTTTCCGCGGAAACCGACGCTCTTCAGCCCTCGAGGTCGCGCAGCGCCCGCGCGGCCAGGTCGTCGCCGTCGGCCGCGCCGAGCCGGAAGTGCTCCACCGCGCCGTCGTGGTCGCCCCGCTCGGCGAGCAGCACGGCCAGGTTGTGGTGGCAGTAGCTGTCCCCGGCGGCGATGCCGGCGCGGTAGGCCTCCTCGGCCGCCTCGACGTCGCACAGCTCCTCGACGTAGAAGTTGCCCAGCGGCAGCCAGGCCTGGGCCTCGCCCCGCTTGGCGCCCCGCTCGAGGGCGAACCGGGCGTCGGCCACCCGGTCCGTCGCGCGCAGCAGCGCGGCCAGCGCGGTGCGGGCGCCGGGATAGTGGTCCGCCCCGGCCCGCAGGTCGGCCTCCAGATCGAGGTCGCCGGTCGCCGCCCACCGCCAGCACGCGACGACGGCCGCGGCACCGGCGTCCCCGGTCGCGGCCACCTCCTCGGCCACCGCCAGGGCCTGCTGGTGCTCGCCCTGCTCGCGCAGGAGGAAGGCCAGCTGCAGCCCGCCCTCGGAGTCGCCGGCCTGGCCGGCGCCGCGGTAGGCGCGCATCGCGCCGGCCAGGTCCCCGATCTCCTCGAGGACCAGGCCGAGGTTGACCCACGCGTCGGCCTCGCCGCCGACCAGGGCCTGCTCGTAGGCCTCGACGGCCTCCTCGACCCGCCCGCGGGCAGCCAAGCTGTTGCCCAGGTTGAACCAGCCCAGGGCAGCCCCCAGCTCGGCGGCGCGGCGGAAGCAGCGTTCGGCGTCCCGGTCGCGCCCGGCATCGGCCAGGTCGCAGCCCAGCTCGATGATCACGTCGGCGTCCCGGCAGGCGCGCAGCCGCCGGAGGCGCCCGTCCAGGTCCTTCCCCATGCGGTGATCATCAGGGCGGCCGGCGGCGGCGTCGTCCCCCGACCGTGGCGTCTCACCCCGAGGAGGAGGTGCCCCGGCTCACCCGCCGAAGGCCTCCCGCCAGGCGGGCACCAGCTCCTCCTGGCTCCAGCGGAGGAACGGCTCCTGGTGCCCGCCACCGATCTGCACCAGCGCGAGGTGGGTGAACCCGGCGTCGGCATAGGCCCTCGCCGCCTCGAGCACCGCGTCGACGTCGTCCCCGCACGGGATGCTCGCCGCGACGTCCTCCTCCCGCACGAACTGGCTGGCCGAGTCGAACGCCGGGGTGTCCGGCAGCTCGGCGTTGACCTTCCAGCCGAGGCCGAACCAGCGGAACAGGGTGTGCGCGCGGGTGACGGCGGCGTCCCGGTCGGCGTCGTAGCAGACCGGCATCTGCCCGATCCGGGGCTTGCCGGCCCCGCCGGCGGCGTCGAACTGCTCCCCGAGCTCGGCGTTCGGCTCGACGGCGATCATCGCGTCGGCGAGCTCGCCGGCGATCTGGCAGGACTGTGCGCCGGAGACGGCGACGCCGATCGGCACCCGCTGCTCGGGGAGGTCCCAGAGCTTGGCCGACTCGACGTCGAAGTGCTCGCCCCGGATGTTGCAGTACCCGCCGTCGAAGAGGTCGCTGATGATCTGGATCGCCTCGACCAGCATCTCCTGGCGGACGTCGGCCGGCGGCCAGCCGGCACCGACGACGTGCTCGTTGAGGTTCTCGCCGGAGCCCAGGCCGAGGGTGAACCGGCCGTCGGAGAGCAACTGCAGCGTCGCCGCCTTCTGCGCGACGACCGCCGGGTGGTACCGGAACGACGGGCAGGTCACGTAGGTCATGAGCGGGATGCGGCTGGTGGCCTGCGCGGCGGCGCCCAGGACGGTCCACGCGTGCGGCGCGTGGCCCATCTCGTCGAGCCAGGGGAAGTAGTGGTCGCTGCTGACCGCGAAGTCGAAGCCGACCTCCTCGGCGCCCACCACGTGGGCGACCAGGTCCTTCGGCCCCGCCTGCTCGGTCATCATCGTGTAGCCCAGCTGCATCGCCATGCGGCGGCGGCTACCCGGGCCCGGTTGCGCCCAACCGGTTCACACGCGCTCGGCGCGCAGCGCCTCCCGCAGCTTGACCTTGCCGGTGGTGCGCAGCAGCGCCCCCGCGTACACCCGCCCGCCGAGCCGCACGATGAGCGCGATCGCCACGAGCATGAGGACGACGGCCAGCGCCACCTCCCACAGTGCGGCCTCCCCGGCGGCCTGCCGCACCGGCATGACCAGCGGCGACAGCCCGGGCACGTAGGAGGCGACCGTGGCCAGCGTGCTGGTGGGGTCGCCGGCGGCCTGGAAGGCGACGACGAAGCCGACCACGAGCAGGAGCGACGTCGGCGTCAGCACGCTGCCGAGGTCCTCCTGCCGGCTGACCAGGGAGGCCGCGACGGCGAACACGGAGGCGTAGAACGCGTACCCCAACACGAACCAGGCGACGACCGTGAGCACCGTGCTGATCAGCTCGCCGGGCACCGCGACCACGTCGAAGGCCAGCGCGGCGGACACCCCGACGACGCCGATCACGACGATCTGCCCGAGCCCCAGGACGCCGAGGCCCAGGATCTTCCCGGCGAGCAGCTGCCACGGGCGCATGGTGGCCAGCAGCAGCTCCACCACGCGGCTGGACTTCTCCTCCACGACGCCCTGAGCGACGAACTGGGCGAAGAGGATGAGCAGGCCGTACAGGACGGCGACCCCGATGACCGCCACGACGATCCGCTGGCCGTCGTCCTCGGCGTCCGCCAGCGGCGTCACCGCGACCTGGGGCAGTTGCTGCAGGTCGACACCCGCCTCGAGCAGCCGGTCGGAGATCGCCACCCCGGTGACCGCGCCGCTGACGACTGCCTCCATCGTCGCGTCGCGCTCGCGCACGATCAGCTCGGGGTTCGCCCCCGCACCGTCCACCAGCGCGCCGTCGACCTCCTCGTCCTCGACCGCGGCGTGGGCCGTCGCCTCGTCGGCGTACTCGACGACCTCGACGGCGACGCCGACGGTCGCCGCCTGCTCCTGGACGGCGGGCCCGAGCCGGCTCGCGTCGCCGACGATCCCCAGCCGGCCCTCGTCCCCGCCGGAGTTGACCGCGACCTGGAAGGCCATCAGGCCCAGCAGGAGGACGACGATGACGATCGAGCTGATGATGAAGTTCTTGTCCCGGATGCGGCTGGAGATCTCCCGGCCGGCGACCAGCCGGACGAGGGCCGCGCTGCCCGGGTTCCCCGGCTCGCTCATGCCGCCACCTGCTCGCGCGGAGCCGGGTCGGCGACGGCCTCGCGGAAGAGCTCGACGAGGGTCGGTTCGCGCCAGGCGAAGTGGGTGACCCGGCCGGTGCGCAGCGCCGCGGCCAGCACCGCCTGGTCGTCGGTCCCGCCGTCGAGCTCCAGCAGGGTGTCGCCGGCCTGCTGCGAGACGACCCGCACGCCGGGCAGGAGGGCCGGCCAGCCCGCGGGCGCGTCGGGGACGACGACCCGCAGCAGCCGGCCGGCCTCCCGGCGGCGCAGCTCGGCGACCGTCCCGGTGGCGACCATGTGGCCGCGGGCGAGGATGCCGACGGAGTCGCACAGCCGCTCGACCAGGTCGAGCTGGTGGCTGGAGAACACGACCGGGACGCCGTCGCGGACCTGCTCCAGCAGCGCCTCCGCCAGGGAGTCCACGCCGACCGGGTCCAGGCCCGAGAACGGCTCGTCGAGGATGAGCACCTCGGGCCGGCTGACGAGCGCGGCGGCGAGCTGCACGCGCTGCTGGTTGCCCAGCGACAGCTTCTCCACCTGGTCGCCGCGGCGGGCGCCGAGGCCCAGCCGCTCGGCCCAGTGCTCGGCGGCGCGGCGGGCCGCGGCGGCGTCGAGACCGTGCAGCCGCGCGAAGTAGGCCAGCTGCTCGCCGACCTTCATCTTCGGGTAGAGGCCGCGCTCCTCCGGCATGTAGCCGACCCGCCGCCGCACCTCCTGGTCGAGCGGACGGCCCTGCCAGCGGACCTCCCCGGCGTCGGCGCGGGCCAGCCCCAGCGCGATCCGCATGGTCGTGGTCTTGCCGGCCCCGTTGGCGCCGCAGAAGCCGAACATCGACCCGGGCGCGACCGTGAACGTCACCCCCTCGAGCACCTGGTTCGACCCGTAGGTCTTGTACAGCCCCTCGAACTCCAGCACCGTTCCTCCGTCCGATCCGCTCCTCGACCGTATCGGTCGGCCGAGGTCGCGCCGCGCACGCGACTGGGGTGTCATCGGGTCATGAGCGAGGAGAACGTCCCGGCACAGCCGCCGTCCGGGGTTGGGCTGGACGGGCTGCGCGCCGCCGCGGCCGGGTGCACGGCGTGCGAGCTGTGGCAGGGCACCACCCAGACGGTGTTCGGCGAGGGCCCGCCGACCGCTCGCATCGTGTTCGTCGGTGAGCAGCCCGGCGACCAGGAGGACCGCAAGGGCGAGCCGTTCGTCGGCCCGGCCGGCCGGCTGCTGGACAAGGCACTGGGCGACGCCGGCATCGACCGCCGCGACGCCTACGTCACCAACGCCGTCAAGCACTTCCGCTTCACGCAGAAGGGCAAGCGGCGGATCCACCAGACGCCGGGTCCCGAGCACCTGCGCGCCTGCCGGCCGTGGCTGGAGGCGGAGTTCGCCGTCCTCCAGCCCGAGGTCGTGGTCTGCCTCGGGGCCACCGCGGCCAAGGCGCTGATCTCGCCGTGCTTCCGGATCACCAAGGACCGCGGCCGGCTCGTCCCGTGGACCCCGCCCGGCACCGAGGCCGCCGCCGACCCGGCCGACGACGACGAGGACGCCCCGCACCAGACGTGGATGCTGGCCACCACGCACCCCTCGGCGATCCTGCGGACGCCGGACGAGGCCCGCGACGCCGCCTACGACGCCCTCGTCGCCGACCTCCGGGTGGTCGCGCACGCGCTGGCCTGAGCCCGGCACCCCCCGGGAAAGCGAAACGGTCCGTATCCGGTCATGATTCGGGGTGCCCCGGCCGGTCGTCGCCACTCTCGGGGGCGGGCGAGGCCGGCCGGGGCTCGCCCGCCGCCGTGCCCGCGTAGGCCGCCCGGGACGCCCGGAAGTGCCAGAACGACGGCACGGCGACCGCGACGACGGCCATCGCGACGACGACCACGACGCCGCCGGACACCATCGCCGCGCTGACCGAGGCCGCACTGGCGATCGCGCCCGCCCGCAGGTCCCCGAGCCGGGGCCCGCCCGCGACGACGACGAGGAAGACGCCCTGCATCCGGCCGCGCATCTCCTCGGGGGCGGCCAACTGGAGCATCGAGGACCGGAGCACCGCGCTGACCATGTCGCCGGCCCCGGCCACCGCCAGGCACAGCACGGCGAGCCACAGCGACGGCGCGACGCCGAAGCCGATGATCGCCAGGCCCCACACGACGATCGCGCCGAGCACGACGACGCCCTGCCGGTCGACCCGCGACACCCACCCCGAGGTCAGCCCCATGACCAGCGCGCCGATCGAGATCCCGGCGTACAGCCAGCCCAGGCTGTTGGGCGAGTCCGCGTACCGCCCCTCCGACAGCTCGGGGAACACCGCCTGCGGCCAGGCGAAGCACATCGCGATGATGTCGACGACGAAGGTCATCAGGAGCACCGGCTGGGTGCGCAGGAAGCCGAAGCCCTCCCACACGCCGCGCAGTGCGGCGCCGAGCCGCAGCGGCCCGGCGTCCCGGCCGGGGAGCAGCGTCGGCAGGCCGCGCAGCAGCAGCACGGCGACGACGAAGCCGAGCGCGTCCACGGTGTAGGTGATGAACAGGTCGCCGACGGCGATGAGGACGCCGGCCAGCAGCGGCCCGACGATGACCCCCACCTGCCGCACCGTCATCGCCAGCGCGTTGGCCGCCGGCACCCCCTCGGCGCCGACGATGGCCGGGATGACGGCGCTGCGGGTCGGCTGGTTGACGGCGCTGAAGCCGGAGACGCAGGCGGTGAGGACCCACAGGAGCCAGAGGTTCCCGCCGCCGGGCAGCAGCGCCTGGACGGCGAGCAGCGCGCTGGTCACCGCGGAGCCGACCCCGGTGACCAGCATGAGGCGGCGCCGGTCCATGGAGTCGGCGATGGCGCCACCGAGCAGGCCGAAGACGATGAGCGGGACCAGCGCCACGATCGAGGTGACGCCGACCAGCAGCGAGGAGCCGGTGAGGGTGAAGACCTGGTACGGGACGGCGACCAGCGTCATCTGCTGGCCGAGCATGGTCGCCGCCACGCCCCAGAACAGCCGCCGGTAGTCCGGGTTGCGCAGCGGGGTGGTGTCGATGGCCCAGGCGCGCTGGGGCCTCGCCGGCACCGGCACCGGCTCCTCGACCGGGCCGCCACCCTCGACGGGGTCGACGGGTGAAGTCATCGGGTCACCGGCTCGCTCCCGCGGCGCGCTCCGCTCCTCGCTCGCCGGCGCCCGCTGCGATGCTCACGCCCCTGTGCGCTCACCAGGCCCCCCGTTCGCTCCCGCGGGGCGCTCCGCTCCTCGCTCGTTCCTCGCTGCGATGCTCACGCCCCTGTCCGCTCACGGAGCGAGCCGCTGGACGATCCAGCCGCCACCCTCCTCGTCATCCCGCACGAACCGCAGCCGGTCGTGCAGCCGGTCGACGCCGCCCTGCCAGAACTCGACCCGGTCGGGGACCACGCGGTAGCCGCCCCACGCCTCCGGCCGGGGCACCCCGCCCTCCGGCGTCCCGGCGTCGAGCCGGCGCAGCCGCTCCACCAGCTCCTCGCGCGAGTCGACGACGGTCGACTGCACCGAGGCCGCGGCCGCCAGCTGGGCACCGCGCGGGCGGGGGTCCCACAGGTCGTCGGACGCCGCGGCGCCCACCCGCTCGACCCGGCCGGCCACCCGCACCTGGCGCTGGAGGGCGTGCCAGGGGAAGACCAGCGCCGCCCGGGGGTTGACCGCGAGCTGGGCGCCCTTGGCCGAGGCGTAGCTGGTGCCGAAGACGAAGCCGTACTCGTCGTAGCCCTTGACGAGCACGATGCGGGCGTCCGGGGCGCCGTCGGCGTCGGCGGTGGCGACCACCGCGGCGTTGGGCTCCGGGAGCTCGGCCGCCACGGCGTCGCCGAACCAGCGGTCGAACTGCTCGACCCAGCTGGGGGCGAGGTCCTCCTCCCGGAGACCCTCCTGGTCGTAGTCCCTGCGCATGCGGGAGAGGTCGGGCACGAACCCATGCTGTCACCGGCCACCGACGGCGGTGCGACCCCGCCGTCGAACCCCCTGCCGGGGCGGGCCGTCCTCCCCCGCCCCGGCTGTTCCGGGCCCGTTCGCACGGCCTAGGGTCTGGTCGCAGTCGTGCGCCGTTCCCACGGACGCACGAGTCCCGCGCGCAGAGGAGCATGCGAGATGGCCGACGACTTCGTACCCGGCCTGGAGGGCGTCATCGCCTTCGAGACCGAGATCGCGGAACCCGACAAGGACGGCGGGGCGCTCCGATACCGCGGCGTCGACATCGAGGACCTGGTCGGCAAGGTCACCTTCGGCAACGTCTGGGCGCTCCTGGTCGACGGCAAGTTCGGCCCCGGCCTGCCGCCGGCCGAGCCGTTCCCGATCCCGGTGCACACCGGCGACGTGCGCGTCGACGTGCAGGCCGCGCTGGCGATGCTCACCCCGATCTGGGGCTACAAGCCGCTGCTGGACATCGACCCCGACGAGGCGCGGGAGGAGCTGGCGCGGGCCGCCGTCATGGCGCTGTCCTACGTCGCCCAGTCCGCCCGCGGCATCGGCATCCCCGCGGTGCCGCAGAAGCGGATCGACGAGGCCTCGACCATCGTCGAGCGGTTCATGGTCCGCTGGCGCGGGGAGCCCGACCCCCGCCACGTCGCCGCCGTCGACGCCTACTGGACGTCGGCCGCCGAGCACGGCATGAACGCCTCGACGTTCACCGCGCGGGTCATCGCCTCCACCGGCGCCGACGTGGCGGCCGCCCTGTCCGGGGCGATCGGCGCGATGTCCGGGCCGCTGCACGGCGGTGCGCCGTCCCGCGTGCTGCACATGCTCGACGGCGTCGAGCAGTCCGACAGTGCCGAGCGGTACGTGAAGGACCTGCTCGACCGGGGCGAGCGGCTGATGGGCTTCGGCCACCGCGTCTACCGCGCCGAGGACCCCCGCGCCCGGGTGCTGCGCCGCGCCGCCGAGGAGCTGGGCGCACCGCGGTTCCAGGCCGCGCTGGCCCTGGAGCAGGCCGCGCTGACGGAGCTGCGCGAGCGCCGTCCCGACCGGCCGATCGAGACCAACGTGGAGTTCTGGGCGGCGATCGTCCTCGACTTCGCCGAGGTGCCCAGCCACATGTTCACCTCGATGTTCACCTGCGCCCGCACCGCCGGGTGGTGCGCGCACATCCTCGAGCAGAAGAAGACCGGCCGGCTGGTCCGCCCGTCGGCGCGCTACATCGGCCCGGACGCGCGCCGGCCCGAGGACGTCGAGGGCTTCGACACCATCACCACCAAGGCCATCAACCAGCCCACGCCGGCCTGAGAGAGGGCCTCCCTGCCCCCGCCACTCGCACGCTCGTGGCGGGCCCGTGCAGGGAGGCCGCCCGTCATCCCCACCCCACGTAGAAGGCAGTCCCCCCGGATGAGCATCACCATCCCCGCCGACCTCCTGCCTGCCGACGGCCGCTTCGGCTGCGGCCCGTCGAAGGTCCGCCCCGAGGCGCTGGAGGCGCTGGCGAGCAGCGGCGCCTCGCTCATGGGGACCTCGCACCGACAGTCGCCGGTGAAGGGCCTGGTCCGGCAGGTGCGCGAGGGGCTGACCCAGCTCTTCGACCTGCCCGACGGGTACGAGGTCGTGCTCGGCAACGGCGGGACGACCGCGTTCTGGGACGCGGCGATCATCGGCCTCATCCGGGAGCGCAGCGCGCACGGCACGTACGGGGAGTTCTCCGCGAAGTTCGCCTCCGGCGTGGCCGAGGCGCCGTTCCTCGCCGACCCGGTCGTCGCGAAGGCCGACCCGGGGTCGCTGGCGCTGCCGACGGCCGCCAAGGGCGTCGACGCCTACGCCTGGGCGCAGAACGAGACCTCGACCGGCGTCATGGCCCCGGTGCAGCGGCCGTCCGGCACGGACGACGCCCTGGTGCTGATCGACGCGACCAGCGGTGCCGGCGGGCTGCCGGTCGACGTCTCGCAGACCGACGTCTACTACTTCGCGCCGCAGAAGTGCTTCGCCGCCGACGGCGGGCTGTGGATCGCGCTGATGTCCGGGGACGCGCTGGAGCGGGTGGCCGAGATCAAGGCGTCGGGGCGGTGGATCCCGGGTTTCCTGGACCTGTCGATCGCCGTGGACAACTCCGGCAAGGACCAGACCTACAACACCCCCGCGGTCGGGACGCTGTTCCTGCTGGCCGACCAGATCCGCTGGCTGCTCTCGCTCGGCGGGCTCTCGGGCGCCGTGGCGCGCACGCGGGAGTCCTCGTCCCGGCTCTACGGCTGGGCCGAGCAGTCGCCGTACGCGACCCCGTTCGTCAAGGACCCCGACCACCGGTCCTACGTCGTGGGGACCGTCGACTTCGACGACTCGGTGGACGCCGCGCAGGTGGCGACGGTGCTGCGGGCCAACGGGGTGGTCGACGTCGAGCCCTACCGGAAGCTCGGCCGCAACCAGCTGCGCGTGGGCATGTTCCCCGCCGTCGACCCGGACGACGTGAGCGCCCTCACCGCCTGCATCGACCACGTGGTCGGGAAGCTCTGAGGGAGGGGCCGTTCGCGCCACGCCGGGCAGCCTGCGCAGCCGCTCCCCCGCCCGCGGATAGCCTCGCGTTCGGGCTGTCTCCCCCGAGCCGGCTCCCGTCCGACACGTGCAGCCCCCAGGAGGTCGCCCATGCGCACGCTGCGCCTCGTGGCACTCTCCGACGACGGGCAGAGCCTCGTCCTCACCGTGGACACCCCCGAGTCCGGTGAGGAGGGCGAGCACTTCGAGCTGCCGATCGACGACCGGGTCCGCGCGGCCGCCCGCGGCGACGCCCGCCGGCTCGGCCAGATCGACGTGGAGATCGGCGTCAGCCTCCCGCCGCGGGTGATCCAGGCCCGCATCCGCGCCGGCGAGACGCCCGAGCAGGTCGCCGCGGCCTCCGGGATCCGGGTCGAGCGGATCATGCGGTTCGCCCACCCCGTCCTCCAGGAGCGCGAGCGGGTCGCCGAGCAGGCCCGCGAGGCCCGGGTGCGGCTCTCCGAGGGCACGCCGTCGGTGCCGCTGCAGCAGTTCATGTCCGAGCGCCTGCGGCTGCTCGGCGCCGACCTGGACGCCGTCCGCTGGGACGCGCACCGCTCCGCCGACGGCTGGCAGGTCACCGCGGCGTGGCAGGCCGGCGCCAAGTCCGGCGTCACCCGCTGGGCCTACGACCTCCCGGCCCGCACCGTCACCCCGGTCGACGCCGCCACCACCGACTTCGCGGAGGGCACCCGCCTGGTCCGCGTCGTCCCGCACGTGCCCAGCGAGCGGCCGGTGCCGGCGTACCGCCGGCCGGTCGCCGTCGTCCCCGACGACGACGGCCTGGCGGCCCCCGCCTCCTCCCGGCTGGCGGCCGACGACGAGGACGCCACCCCGGCACCGCCGGTCGACGTCCTGCCGGCCGAGCGCCGCACCGACCCTCCCGTGGACTTCGACGACGACATCGCCGAGCACGACACCGTGGTCCTCGGCCGCCCCGGCGGCGACGGGGAGGGCGGCGACGACGAGGACCCGCGGGCGCGCATCCCGGCCTGGGAGGACATCGTGTTCGGGGTCCGCCGGCACCGCTGACCCCTATGCTGACCGGCGGGAACGCCCGGAGGTGTCCGGCGCTCCCTCGGGGTGGGAGGTACTCATGGCCGCATCGGTGTCCATGCCGCTCGGCGGCGTGCAGGTCGGGTCCTACGACAGCTACGAGCAGGCGCAGGCCGCCGTCGACTACCTGTCCGACGAGAAGTTCGCGGTCGAGAACGTCACGATCATCGGCTCGGACCTCAAGCAGGTCGAGCGGGTGACCGGGCGGCTCACCCTGGGACGGGCGCTGGCAGCGGGCGCGGCCGGCGGCGCGTGGTGGGGCCTGTTCGTCGGGCTGCTGCTCGGGATCTTCACCGTCGACGGCGACGACTGGCTGGGCTCGGTGCTCCTGGGGCTGCTCTTCGGCCTGCTGTTCGGCGCGCTCTTCGGCGTCATGGGCTACGCGGCCACCCGGGGGCGGCGCGACTTCACCAGCACCAGTGCGATCATCGCCGGCCGCTACGACGTCATGTGCAACCCGGCCCGCGCCGAGGACGCCCGCGCCCTGCTCGCCCGGTTCGCCCTCCGCGGCTGACGCCACGCCCCCGCAGTCGGGGGGTCGGGCGAGGAGCACTCCGGCACTGTCCGGAAACGGAACGTACCGATACCTTCGCGGCCCCACTGCTGCAGGAGGTCACATGGACGACGTCCGGTCCGGGCACCGGCTGGCACCGCCCGGGGCGTCGCCGCACCGCCGGTGGTCGCCTCCGGGACCGGGGACCTGGCTCCTGGACTCCAGCCACTTCCCCCGCCCCCTGTGCCGCTTCACCGCGGCCGTCTTCCCGGACGCGTTCATGCAGGGCTTCCGCGCCGGCTACGCCCGGTACGGCACGTTGATCGAGGCCACCGACGTCGCCCTCGTCGGCTGCTTCCTCTACAACCGGTTGCGCACGCTGGGCACCCCGCCGGACGCCGACGACCGCCCGACGGAGGAGGAGTTCCGCCGGCTGCTCGCCGACGACCCCGTCCTGCGGGAGCGGATGGCGACCGCGCGGGCCGCCCTCGCCGAGCGCCGCTGGCGGGCGGACCTGCACGAGTGGGACACCGCGGTGAAGCCGGCGCTGCGCGGGCTGCACCAGGCGCTCGCCGAGGTCAACGTGCGCACCGTCGACGACGCGGGCCTGTGCCACCTGGTCGACCGGTGCGGGGAGGCCATGACCGAGGCCTACTTCCAGCACCACCGCTTCGACGCCGCCGCGCTGCTGCCCGTGGGCGACCTCGTGGTGCACACCGTGCGCTGGACCGGCATGGCCCCGGCCGACGTGCTCGGTTGCCTGGCCGGCGCCAGCCCGGTGACCGAGGGCGCGCCCGAGGAGCTGGACGACCTGGTCGCCGCCCTCCGGGAGGACGGCGCCGCGGCCGCGCCGGTCCTCGACGAGTGGCTCCCGGCGGAGGAGGCGCTGAGCCGGCTGATCGGCTGGCCGGAGCCGGTGGGGAGCCGCACCGGCAGCTACCTGGCCGCCCTGGCGGCGCTGCCGGTCGACGGCCAGGACCCCGTCGCGGAGCCCGGCTCGCTGGAGGCCCCGGAGCTGGTGCTGGCCCGCGTGCGCGCGGCGCTCGAGTCCGGGCGGCAGGCACCCGGCGACGCCGCGGCCGAGATCACCGCACGGGTCCGGGCCGCAGTGCCCGCCGAGTGGCGGGCCGAGTTCGACGACCTGCTCGCCGAGGCCCGCCTGGTCTACCGGCTGCGCGACGAGCGCACCGTCCACGCCGACCGCCTGCTGGGCAGCGTCACCCGTGCGGCGGTGCTCGAGGCCGGCCACCGGCTGCACGAGCGGGGGGCGCTCGACGCGCCGGACGACGCGGTCGACCTCGCCCCGGACGAGCTCCGCATGCTGCTGCTGGACGGCCGCGGCCCGACCCGGGACGAGGTGGCCCGCCGGGTGCACTGGCGGCGGACGGCGACCTACCGCGACGTGCCCGCAGCCTTCGGTCCGCCGCCCGTCGGCCTGGTGCCCGCCCGGTGGCTCCCGCCCGAGGCGGCCCGGGTGCAGGAGGCGGTGGGCTTCGCGCTGACCGCCATGCTGCGGGACGCGGGGCAGCCCCCCGGCGACCGGACCGTGCACGGCCTCGGTGTGAGCGCCGGCAGCTACGAGGGCACCGCCCGCGTGCTGACCGGCAGCGGTGAGCTCGCCCGGGTGCAGACCGGCGACGTCCTGGTCACCGCCGCCACCGGCCCGGCGTTCAACCTCGTGCTCCCCCGTCTCGGGGCGATCGTCACCGACCGCGGCGGGCTGCTGTCGCACGCCGCGATCGTGGCCCGCGAGTTCGGCGTCCCCGCGGTCGTCGGGTGCCCGGACGCGACCGTGCGCATCCCGGACGGCGCCCGGGTCCACGTCGACGGGGCCACCGGCACCGTCACCGTGCTGTGAGCCCCGGCTGCCTGCCGCTGGCCGAGGTGGACGACGAGGACGCGTACGGTGGCAAGGCGGCGGCGCTGGGGGCCGCGATCCGCGCCGGCCTGCCGGTGCCGCCGGGCGTGGCCCTGCCGGCCGACCTGGTCGCCGACGCCGGCCGCGACGGGCTCGCCGCGGCCGTCGCGGACGCCGTCCGCACGGTCGCCCGGGAGGGCGGGCCGGTGGCGGTCCGGTCCTCGGTGGTCGGCGAGGACGGCGAGCGGCGCAGTTTCGCCGGCCAGCACCTGACCGTGCTCAACGTCGTCCGGCCCGACGCCGTGGCCCGGGCGGTCGCCGACGTCGCCCTCTCGTCGCGGTCGCCGTCGGCACTTGCCTACCGCGGAGCGGGGGGCGACGACTCGACCCCGCGGTGCGGCGTGGTGCTGCAACGGCAGGTCAGCGCGCTGGCGGCCGGGGTGCTCTTCTCCCGGCACCCGGTCACCGGCGCCGACGAGCTGGTCGTCGAGGCCGCCTGGGGTCTGGGCGTGGCCGTGGTCGAGGGCCTCGTCGTGCCCGACCTCGTCCGGCTGGGCTCCGACGGCCGGCTGCTCGAGCAGGTGGTGGGCGACAAGGACCGCGCCGTCGTGGCCCGGCCCGGGGGTGGGACGGCGGTCGTCGGGGTCCGGCCGGAGCGGGCCCGCCGTCCCTGCCTGGGCCCGGCGGAGCTGGCCGCGCTGGCCGACCTGGCCCGCCGGTGCGACGCGGTGTTCGGCGGCCCGTCGGACCTGGAGTGGGCGTGGACCGCGGACGGGGCGGTCCTGCTCCAGCGCCGGCCCGTGCCGCTGCCGGCCCGCTGAGCGGCGGTGGCTCAGCGCAGCGTGGCGAAGGCGACCGCGGCGGCGGCCGCCACGCCGAGGGAGTCGACGCCGGTCCGCATGGGGATCCGCGCGCGCACCCGCGCGGCCCGCTGCGCCTCCGGGGTGAGCCCCGGCCCCTCGGCCCCGAGCAGCACCGCGGTCCGCGGATGGGCCCGCGGGTCGACCGCGGCGAGGTCGACGGCGTCCGGAGCCGGGGTGAGCGCCACCGTCAGGTAGCCGGCGTCGTGCAGCCGGGCCAGTCCGCGGGGCCAGTCGGGCAGGACGGCGAACGGCAGCGCCAGCACGTGCCCCATCGAGACCCGCACCGAGCGCCGGTAGAGCGGATCGGCGCAGCGCGGGTCCAGCAGCAGGCCGTCCACGCCCAGCGCGACGGCCGACCGGGCGATCGACCCCAGGTTCTCCGCGTCGTTGAGCGCCTCGAGCACCGCCAGCCGCCGCGGCGCCGCCGGGTCCGGCCCGGCCAGCAGCGCGTCGACGTCGGCCGGCGGGCGGCGCTCGGCCGAGGCCAGCACCCCGCGGGTCAGCCGGAAGCCGATCACCTCCGACAGCACCCACTTGTCCGCCTCGTAGGCGGCGGTGCCCGCCGGGAGGTCCAGCGCCGCGACCCGGCCGGGCACCCCGAGCACCGCGCGCACCCGGTACGGCGAGGCCAGCAGCCGCTGCACTGCCGGCACGCCCTCCACGATCACCGGACCGGTCCCGCGCTCGGTGCCGGGCGGGCGGTCCCCCGCCTTGAGGTCGCGGAAGTCGGCCACCCGCTCGTCGGCCGGGTCGGTGATCGTCACGGGGTCGGCGGGCACGGCTCCGATCCTGCCAACCGGGGGGACAACGCCCGTTGACGCGGTCGGCACAACTCACCTACCGTTGAGTTCATCAGGCGTTGAGTTCTTCGCGGGAGGTCTCCATGACCGACGCCGTCACCGTCACCGATCTCGTCGTGCACCGGGGGTCCCGTCCGGTGCTGCGCGGGCTGTCCTTCGGCGTCCCGGCCGGGCAGGTCACCGGGTTGCTCGGGCCGAGCGGCAGCGGGAAGACCACGCTCATGCGCGCCGTCGTCGGCGTCCAGCAGGTGCGCTCCGGGCACGTCACCGTGCTCGGGCAGCCCGCCGGCTCGCCCGCCCTGCGCTCCCGGGTCGGCTACGTCACCCAGGCGCCCAGCGTCTACCCCGACCTGACCGTCCGCGAGAACGCCCGCTACTTCGCCGCCCTCTACGGCCGGGGCGCGCCCGCTGCGGACGCCGCGCTGGCCGGCGTCGACCTGGCCGACGCCGCCGGCCAGCTGGTCCGCGACCTCTCCGGCGGCCAGCAGGGCCGCGTGTCCCTGGCCTGCGCCCTGGTCGGCGACCCCGAGGTCCTGGTGCTCGACGAGCCGACCGTCGGCCTCGACCCCGTGCTGCGGGTCGAGCTGTGGGCCCGGTTCCACGCCCTGGCCGACGCCGGCACGACGCTGCTCGTCTCCAGCCACGTCATGGAGGAGGCGGCCCGCTGCGACCGGCTGCTGCTGCTCCGCGAGGGGGAACTGCTCTTCGACGACACCCCCGCCCGGCTGCGCGCCGACGCCGGGACCGCCGACCTGGAGGAGGCGTTCCTGCAGCTGGTGCGGGCCCGTGAGGGGGTGGGCGTGAGCCGCTCCGCCACCGCTGCGGCTCCGCCGCGCGCAGCCGAGCAGGTGACCCGGACGTGAGCACGACCTCGGTCCTCTCACCGCGGCTCACCCTGGCGACGACCGGCCGGGTGCTCCGCCAGCTGCGGCACGACCACCGCACGATCGCGATGATGGTCGTGCTGCCGAGCCTCCTGCTCGGCCTGCTGTACCTGCTGTGGCGCGACGTCCCGGCGCTGCCCGGGCAGGTCGGCCTGTTCGACCGGGTGGGCCTGACGATGCTCGGCGTCTTCCCGTTCGTCGTGATGTTCCTGGTCACCAGCATCGCCATGCTCCGGGAGCGCACCACCGGCACCCTGGAGCGGCTGCTGACCACCCCGCTGGCGCGGCTGGACCTCCTCCTGGGGTACGGCACCGCGTTCGGGCTGGCGGCGGCCGTGCAGGCGGTGGTCACCGTCGGCGTCGCGACCACCGTCTACGACCTGGACGTCGCCGGGTCGCTGTGGGCGGTCGTCCTCATCGCGGTCGTCGACGCCGTGCTCGGGGTGGCGCTGGGGCTGCTGGCCAGCGCCTTCGCCCGCAGCGAGTTCCAGGCCGTGCAGTTCATGCCGGTCGTCGTCCTCCCCCAGTTCTTCCTGTGCGGCCTGCTCGTGCCGCGGGAGCAGATGGCCGGGTGGCTGCAGGCGATCAGCGACGTCCTGCCGCTCACCTACGCCGTCGAGGCGCTGCGGGAGGTCGGGCGCTCGGTGTCGGCGACGGGCACGATGTGGACCGACGTGGCGATCGTGTCCGGCGTCGCGGTACTCGCCCTCGCACTGGCGGCGGCGACCCTGCGGAGGAGGAGCGGCTGAGCGAGGCACGCCGGCGGCCCACGGGTCGCCGCCCCGGCAACCCGGGCACCCGCGAGGCGGTGCTGGACGCGGCCCGCGCCGCCTTCGCCGAGCGCGGTTACGACGGCGCCTCGATCCGCAGGATCGCAACAGCCGCCGGGGTCGACCCCGCCCTCGTCCACCACTACTTCGGCACAAAGGACAAGCTGTTCCTGGCGGCGGTCGAGGCACCGGTCGACCCGACCGAGCTGCTGCCGGAAGTGCTCGCCTCCGCCCCGGCCGACCTCGGCGCCGCCGTCGTCCGCATGGTGCTGCGGGTCTGGGACGGCCCGGCCCGGCCGGCCGGGCTGGCCCTCATCCGGTCGGCGGTGAGCAGCGAGTGGACCGCCAAGCTGCTGCGCGAGTTCCTGGTCGCCCGGGTGATCCGGCGGGTGATCGGCACGCTCGACATGCCGGTCGCCGAGCGCGACGCTCGCGGCTCGCTGGTCGCCTCGCAGGTGATGGGGCTGGTCATGGCCCGCTACGTGCTCCGGCTGGAGCCGCTGGCATCGGCGGCCCGGGAGGACGTCGTCGCCGCCGTCGGCCCCACGGTGCAGCGCTACCTCACCGGCGACGTCGAGCTGCCGCACCGGCGCCCCCGGTGAGCCGGGGTCAGCGCGGTGCGCGGGCCAGCTGTCGGCTCTGCGCGACGAGCCGGCCGGTGGAGTCCCAGATCCGGTAGTCCTCGTCGAGCCAGCCGCCGGCGACCTCCCCGGCGCGCGCCTCGACCAGGCACCAGCCGGGCGCCGGGAGCGCCCGCACCAGCACCTGCAGCTGCACCGTCGGCGCCCAGCCGAACCGGCCGGTCGCCCAGCTGGTCGGCGGCAGGACGTCGGCGAAGAGCAGCAGCGCCAGCGGGTCGGGCTCGCGGCCGTCGGCCAGGCGCACCCACCCCCGCATCCGCGGCTCGGTGCCCGGCCGGCCGAGCGCCCAGCCGGCGGTCTCCGGGTCCAGCCGGGTGTGCACGCGGGTGCGCAGGCCCACCTCGGGCATCGGGTGGACCAGCGTGCCGTCGTCGCCCGGGGGGAGGCAGTCGGCCACGGGCGTAGCCGCCGGCGGCGGGGTGGCCGACCAGTCCGGCGCCGCGTCGGTGAGCGTCGCCGTGGTCACCTGGGCGGTCAGCGACGGCCCGCCGTCCCCCGACAGGACGACGGAGGAGTGCGCGAGCGTCCGGCCGGCCGGCCCGGGGGTGACCGCGAGGGCCGCGCGCCCGGGCGGCGTGGCGCGCAGGAAGCTCGCCGACAGCGCGACCGGGTGCGGGTGCGGGCTCTCGGCGAGGGCCGCCCGCGCCACCACGGCCAGCAGGTAGCCGCCGTTGAGGATGCCGGGGGCGACGTCCCACCCGTCGTCGAGGTCGGCGGCCAGCCCGCCGCCCTCGACGCGCGTGACCGCGGTGTCGGCGTCGAAGGCGGACGGAGCGGGGTCGGTCTGCGGCACGCGACCGAGACTGCCAGGGTGGGCGTCCATGGAGTACACGCACCTGGGCCGCAGCGGCCTGTCGGTCTCCCGGCTGTGCCTGGGCACGATGAACTTCGGCTGGAAGACCGAGGAGGCCGACGCGCACGCCATCCTGGACCGCGCCCAGGGCGAGGGGGTCAACTTCGTCGACACCGCCAACACCTACGGCTTCGACGCGGGCAAGGGACGGACCGAGGAGGTCCTCGGGACCTGGTTCGCCCAGGGCGGGCAGCGGCGCGAGAAGACCGTGCTGGCGACCAAGGTCTACGGCTCGATGACCCAGTGGCCCAACGACACGTTCCTGTCCGCCCGCAACCTGGTGCGCGCCTGCGAGGCCTCGCTGCGCCGGATGCAGACCGACTGGATCGACCTCTACCAGTTCCACCACGTCGACCTGGCCACGCCGTGGGAGGAGATCTGGCAGGCCTGCGAGACGCTGGTCGCGCAGGGCAAGGTGCTCTACGTCGGCTCCTCCAACCACGCCGCCTGGCAGATCGCCGCGGCCAACGAGGCGGCCACCCGCCGGCACTTCCTCGGTCTGGTGAGCGAGCAGTCGCACTACAACCTGCTCACCCGCCACGTCGAGCTCGAGGTGCTCCCCGCCGCCCGGCACTACGGGGTCGGGATCATCCCGTGGAGCCCGCTGGCCGGCGGCCTGCTCGCCGGCATCCTCGCCGAGGGCGGCGGCCCCCGCCGCCGCGCCGCCGAGGAGCGGGTGGAGCGGCACCGCCCGGCGCTGCAGGCCTACGAGGACGCCTGCCGGGAGTGGGGCCTGGCGCCCGCGGACGTCGGGGTCGCCTGGTTGCTGCACCAGCCCGCGGTGACCGCGCCGATCGTCGGGCCCCGGACGATGGAGCAGCTCGACGGCGGGCTGGCCGCGCTGGACGTCGCCCTGGAGGAGGGGCAGCTGGCCCGCCTCGACGAGATCTTCCCCGGGTACCGCGCGGCGCCGATGGAGTACGCCTGGTGAGCCCCGCTCAGCCCAGCGGCCAGGCCGCCACCTGCCGGTAGCTGGGCGCGGGTCCGAGCCGGCTCTCCAGCAGCTCGACCTCGGTCACCGGCCAGCTCGGCCCGCGGTAGTCGGCCAGCCGGTCGGGCAGGTCGCCGTCCCCCGGCCGGCCCGGGCGCCAGCGGCCGAGGGTGAGGTGCGCGCGGAACGGCCGCTCCTCCACCGGCAGCCCCAGCCGGCGGGCCACCCTCGCCAGCCGGCCGGCCAGAGCGCCGAGCGCGTCGCCGTCCCCGGTCACCCCGACCCAGCACACCTGCGGACGGCGCCGGGAGCCGAACCGGCCGCCCCCGGCCAGCTGCAGGGTGAGCGCGGGCGTGCCCGTCACCGCCGCGGTCGAGCCGGCGACCAGCGCGTCGACGTCGCCGGCCGGGACCGCGCCGAGGAACAGCAGGGTGAGGTGCCAGCGGTCCGGGGCGGTCCACCGCGGCGCGCCGGGGGCGTCCCGGAGCGGCGTCAGCGCCCGGTCGAGGTCGTCCCGCGCCGCGGGCGGGGGCGTGACCGCGAAGAACAGCCGCCGCGTGCCCGCTCCGGCCGGTGCCGGGCTCAGTCGGGCACCACGAGGCCGGCGCCGGCGAGTGCGGCCTGCAGCCGGAGCCGCTCGGCGTCCCGGGACAGCCCCGTGGACGTGCCGGGCAGCAGCGTGTGCGGCACCTCGAGCAGCTCCGCCGCCTCGATGAGGACGTCGTCGTAGGCGGCCTGCAGCCCGCGGCGGCGGGCCATCGGGGCGCCGGCGGGGACCCGGGCGAGCTGACGGGAGAGCCGGCGCAGGTCCGCGGCGACCACCTCCAGCGGACGGCGGGTCGGCGGCGGAGGCTCCGGGGCGCGGCGGCGGACGACCTCCGGCAGCCGCGCCGACCCGAACGCGCACCGGGCCAGCCAGTCGAGCAGGGCGACCGCCCCCACGACCCCCGAGACGATGGCCCCCAGGTGCAGCAGCGAACTGGTCATGTCGCCTCCGCGGACGACTCGACGGTGGTCCCCGTCACGGTACGTCCGCGCGCCGCCGTCCGGCACCGGTCAGCCGCCCGCGGACCGCCGGCCCGTGGCCTGGCCCGCCGCGGCCTCCACCGCCGCCCGGACCGGTGCCGTGCGCGGGCCCACGTGGAGCTGCACCCGCGGCGGGGAGACGTGCGCCTCCAGGCGGACCCGCCGCCCCCGGGCCAGCCAGGCCCCCGCCCCGAGCCCGGCTGCCACGGCGACCGCGCCGCCGATCAGGAAGCCCCACGGTGCGCCCAGGTGCTCGGCGACCCAGCCGATGAGCGGCGCGCCGAGCGGCGTGCCGCCCATGAAGCACATGAAGTACAGCGCCATGACCCGCCCGCGCAGCTGCGGGTCCACGCCCAGCTGGACGAAGCTGTTGTTGGCCACGCTGAACACCAGGCCCGCCGCGCCGGCCGGTACGAGCAGCACCGCGAAGGAGACGTAGCCCGGCGCCAGGCCGCAGGCCATCGTCAGCAGACCGAAGACGATCGCCGTCCCCACCAGGAACCGCTGCCGGGGCCGCCGGCGGCGCCGGGTGGACAGCAGTGCCCCGGACAGCGATCCGACGGCGAAGCAGGTGGAGAGCAGGCCGAACGCCTCCGCGCCCAGGTCGAACACCTCCCGGGTCATCAGCGCGATCGTGACCTGGTAGTTGAAGGCGAAGGTGCCCAGGACGAAGGCCAGACCCATGGCGAGCACGAGGTCGGGATGGGCCCACGTGTAGGCCAGGCCGGCGCGCAGCTGCCCCTTGGCCCGGGCCAGCGGCGGGCTGGGGTGCAGCTCCCGCGCGCGCATGCTCAGCAGCGCGCCGATGGTGCACGCGAAGCTGGCCGCGTTGACGAAGAGGGCCGGTGCGGTGTCCCCCGACGCCGCCCCGATGAGCAGCCCGGCCAGCGACGGGCCCACCAGCCGGGCGCCGTTGAAGATGGTCGAGTTCAGGCTGACGGCGTTGGCCAGCAGCTCCGGGCCGACCATCTCCGAGACGAACGCCTGGCGGACCGGTGCGTCGATGGCCGACACCGCCCCGAGCGCGCCGGCCAGCACGAACACGTGCCAGAGCGCGACGCCGTCGGCGGCGACGAGCACGGCGAGCACCAGCGCCAGCAGCCCCATCAGCGCCTGGGTGGCGACCAGCATGCGGCGCTTGGCGTACCGGTCGGCCAGCACGCCGCCGTACATGCTGAGCAGCAGGGTGGGGCCGAACTGGAGCGCGGTGATCAGGCCGAGGGCGATGCCGCTGTCGCCGGAGAGCTGCAGCACCAGCCAGTCCTGGCCGATGCGCTGCATCCACGTGCCGGTGAGGCTGACGAGGTTGGCCGACGCGTAGATCCGGTAGTTGCGCACGCGCAGCGACCGGAACGAGCCGGAGCGGTCAGAGCGCCCGGTCACCCACTCGCCAGCTTGTCCATGATCGCCGATGCCTCACGCAGCACCGCCCGCTCCTCGGCGGTGAGCTCCTGCAGCCGCCCCGCCAGCCACGCCTCCCGCGCCTGCGCCTCGGCGTCGAGCAGCTCCCGCGCGGCCGGGGTGAGGTCGATGACGACCTGCCGGCCGTCGGTCGGGTGCGGGCTGCGGGTGACCAGCCCCATCCCCTCGAGCGCGACGACGACGCGGGTCATCGACGGCGGCTGGACCCGCTCGTGCGCGGCCAGCTCCCCCGGGCTCATCGGGCCGTGCCGCTTGAGCGTGGACAGCGCCGCGAGGTGGGTGAGGGTCACCGACTGGTCGACCCGCTGGTTGCGCAGCCGGCGGGAGAAGCGCATCACCGCGAGCCGGAGGTCGTGAGCCAGCGCCGCGGTGTCCAGCGTCGTCCGGCTCACGGTCGTTAGCCTAACTCAGCATGTCGAAGAGTTCCCGGAGCGGCTCGAGGGCGAAGTAGACGACGAACAGCGCGGCGACCACCCACATCAGCGGGTGGATCTCCCGCCGCCGTCCCACGACGCTGCGCAGCAGCACGTAGGTGACGACGCCGGCGCCGATGCCGTTGGTGATCGAGTAGGTGAACGGCATGAGCGCGATGGTGAGGAACGCCGGGATGACCAGGGACATGTCGTCCCACTCGAGGTTGCGGATCTGGCTGATCATGAGCGCGCCGACGATGACGAGTGCGGGTGCGGCCGCCTCCGACGGCACGATCTGCACCAGCGGCGTGAACAGCATCGCCACGAGGAACAGCACCCCGGTCGCCACGCTGGCCAGGCCGGTGCGCGCGCCGTCGGCCACGCCGGCGGCGCTCTCGATGTAGCTGGTGTTGGAGGACACGCTGCCCGCCCCGCCCGCGGCGGCGGCCAGGGAGTCGACCAGCAGCACCGGCTGGGACCTCGGCAGGTTC
The DNA here is from genome assembly GCF_051383635.1 of Geodermatophilus sp. CPCC 205506. Classification (NCBI taxonomy): domain Bacteria; kingdom Bacillati; phylum Actinomycetota; class Actinomycetes; order Geodermatophilales; family Geodermatophilaceae; genus Geodermatophilus; species Geodermatophilus sp. CPCC 205506. Next base: position 70,869 of record NZ_JALPKP010000019.1, read on the forward strand.
CGCTTGTCGTCGAGCAGGTCGCCCTCGGCGCCGACGGCGGTCACCGTGCCGACCGTGTCGAAGAAGTCGGCGATCATGATCGAGAAGACGATGAGCAGCGCGGCGATGACGCCGATCCGCTCGAAGCCGCCGAAGAGGGAGAAGTTGCCCACCAGCGAGAGATCGGGCGCGCTGATCACCTCGTCGGGCCACCGCGGCAGCTGCAGTGCCCAGCCGCGCGGGTTGTCCTCACCGACGCGGACGCCGATGTCGGCGATCTCCTCGATGACGATGGCCAGCACCGTGGAGACGACGATCCCGATGAGCAGCGCCCCCTTGACCCGGCGGACGACGAGCACGCTGGTCAGCAGCAGGCCCACGACGAACACCAGCAGCGGCCACCCGACCAGCTGGCCGTTGACGCCGAAGCTGATCAGCGGGATGCCGGGGCGGACGACGCCGGCGTCGGCCAGCCCGATGATCGTGAGGAAGAAGCCGATGCCGACCGCGATCGCCGTCTTCAGCTGGGGCGGGATCGCCTCGAAGACCGCCTTCCGGAGCCCGGTCAGCACGAGCACCGTGATGACGAGGCCCTCGAGCACGATCAGGCCCATGATCTCCGGCCAGGCGAGCTGGGTGCTCGCGTAGACGGCGACGATCGCGTTGATGCCCAGCCCGGCGGCCAGCGCCAGCGGGTACCGGCCGACGACGCCCATCAGGATCGTCATGACGCCGGCGATCAGCGCGGTCACCGCCGCGACCGAGGCGAACGGCAGCTGCGTCCCGGTGATGTCCGCGCCCGACAGGATGATCGGGTTGAGCACCACGATGTAGGCCATCGTGAAGAACGTCGTCACGCCGCCGCGCAGCTCGCGGACCACCGTAGAGCGGCGGGCGCTGATCTCGAAGTAGCGGTCCACGCCGTTGCGCGGCCTGACCCGCGGGCCGTCGCTGCGCCGCACGGTCGGCCCGCCGGCGGCGACGTCGGCCGGCGTGGCGCCGGGGGCGCCGCTCTCCGTGGACGAACGGGACTTGTCTGCCATGTACGACTCCCCGGCGGGTGTCCGGACGGCGGCGGCGGGGGAGCGCGCGCCGGCCGACCGGTGGTGTCTGCAACGAGCGGCGACAGCGTGCCACACGCGTGTTTCGCCCAGATGGAGGCCGCGCGACCGCCAGGACCTAGGGTCGAGGGGTGCCCGGTCCGACGAAGCAGGCCCCGCCGCCGCTGCGCGTGGACACCGTCCGCGTGGTGCTGGCGGGGACGGCGCTGTGGGCGGTCGCGCTGGTGGTGCTGCTGCTGCTCGGCGACCGCGTCGACCGGGTGTGGACGTGGACCTGCGTCGCCGGCATCGCGCTGGCCGCCGTCGGGCTGGGCGTCATGCGCTGGCAGGGCCAGCTCCGCCGCCGCGACTGAGCGACCCGTCGGTTTCCGCGGAAACCGCCGCTCTGCGGGGCGCGGCTGGGCCGGGCCCCCGTCGGTTTCCGCGGAAACCGACGCTCAGCGCGGGACGGACCGCGGTGTCACAGGACGTCGAAGGCGCCGGTGTCGTAGCGGGCGGAGGTGACCACCTCGGTGGCGTCGTCGGGCACCAGCGTCGCCTGGCTGTGCGCGCCGCAGCCGTAGTCGACGGTGACCACGTGCCCGTCGGCCGGGGCGTAGACGTTGCCGCAGGCGCCGAAGCCGAGCCGCAGCGAGCCGGCCAGTGGCAGGAAGAACCCGCAGGTGCCGCACGGGCCGGGCGCGTGCCGGGCCATCGCCGAGCGCGGACCGAAGTCGCCGGCGCTCCAGCGGGCCGCCGTCTCGCTCCGCCCCTCCCACGACATCACCCGCTCGCGTCCGAGCCCGAGCTCGGCGGCCAGGGCGGCGGCCTCGGGGTCGTCGGCGCTGTCGTCGTCCACCGCGTAGCTCGGGACCAGCCGCGGGTCGTCCTCGGTGGAGGGGAGCACGTCGCCGACCGACAGGTCGCCCGGGCGCAGCCGCTCGTGCCACGGCACCCAGGCCGGGGCCAGCAGGGCCTGGTCGCCGGGGAGCAGCACGACCTCGTCGACGGTCAGCTGCGCCTCGCCGGGCACGCGGGCGAGGGTGACCGCCCAGTGCCACCCGACGTAGCCGGGCAGCCGGCTGGCGAAGGAGTGGGTGACCACCTCGCCGAGGAGGGCGGGGTCGACCGCCTCGCTCCCGGGGCCCGGCGTGAGCACCTCGGCCGTCGCGCCCAGGTGCTCGCCGACCAGCTCAGGGGAGCCGGCGGTCTCGACCGCCGCAGCCCGGGCCTGCTCGGCCGCCTCGCTCAGGGGGTCGCTGGACGTCGACGCCGGTTCGGGGTGGTCCGCCACGCCCCCATTGTCCCTGACGCCCGCGCCGCGCCGGACGGCGCGGGTGCGGCGCGCCGACCGCCTGCTCAGGGAGGTGCGGCACGATGGGGCGGTGTCCGGCTCGCTCCCGCCCGCCCCCCGGCGCGGCGTCCCGCGCGGACGGCCGCTGCCGCCCGCGGCGGAGCGGATGGACACCACCCCGATCGACGTCCCCCGCCCGGAGACCCGTCCCCTGTCGGCGGAGCCGCCGGCCAGCGGGGGGAACGGGCAACCCCTGCCCGCGCTGCCACCCGGGCCACCCGCACCGCCCCCGACCGCGCCGCTCCCCCCGCGGAAGCTGACCGTCACCCGGGTCGCGGCCGCCCGGTCCCGGGAGCTGACCGGCGCGGCCGTCCGCCGGGTCCGCGCGGCCAGCCGGGCCGACGGCGCCGGCGACAGCGGCCTCACGCACCTGCTGTGGGTCAACGCCGTGCACATGGCCGGCGACGCGATGATCGCCGTCTCCCTGGCCGGCACGCTGTTCTTCACCGCCACGACCGACGCCCAGCGCAGCAACGTGGCGCTCTACCTGCTGGTCACGATGGCACCGTTCGCGATCGTCGCCCCGGTGATCGGGCCGCTGCTGGACAGGCTGCAGCGCGGCCGGCGCTGGGCCATGGGCGCGAGCCTGTTCGGGCGGGCGGTGCTGGCGGTCGTCATGGCCGGCCACTTCGACGACTTCCTGCTCTACCCCGCCGCGCTCGGGGTGCTGGTGCTGTCCAAGGCGCACAACGTGCTGCGCGCGGCGGTCGTCCCCCGGGTGCTGCCGCACGCGATGTCCCTCACCTCCGCCAACGCCCGGACGTCGGTCTTCGGCCTGCTCACCGCCGGTGTGTTCGGCGGGATCGGCGCCGGGCTGGCGTGGGCGGTCGGCTTCGACTGGCTGCTGGGCGCGACCGCCGCCGTCTTCGTGGTCGGTGCCGTGCTCGCCGTCCGGCTGCCCCGCCACGTGGACGTCCCGACCGGCGAGGTGCCCGCCGACGTCCTCACCACCGCGCCCCAGCCGGTGACGACCGGCCGCCGGCGGCGGCCGGTCAACCCCCGCGTGGTCGTGGCGCTCCGGGCCAACGCCGCGCTGCGCGGGCTCGGCGGGTTCCTGACGATCTTCTCCGCGTTCCTCGTCCAGGCCACGGTCGACGGCGGCTGGCAGGGCACCCTCGCCCTGGGCGCGGTGGCCGGCGCGGCCGGGGTCGGCAGCGTGCTCGGCACCGGGATCGGCTCGCGGCTGCACCGGGTCAACCCCGACCCGGTCGTGCTGTGGTCGGCGGGGAGCGCGGCGGCGATCACGGTCCTCGCCGCGGTCTTCTACAGCCTCCCGATGGCCGCCGTCGTCGCCGGCGTCGCCGCGGTGGCCAACGCGCTGGGCAAGGTGGCGCTCGACGCGATCATCCAGCGCGAGGTGCCCGAGATCCTGCGCGCCTCGGCGTTCGCCCGCTCCGAGACGATGCTGCAGCTGGCCTGGGTGGTCGGCGGCGCGCTCGGCATCGCCCTGCCGCCCGTCGGCTGGCTCGGGTTCACCGTCGCCGCCGCGCTGCTCGTGCTCGCCATCGGCCTGGTCCTGTGGGGACCGCGCCGGCGCCGCACCGAACCGGTGGCCGAGCCCGCGCCGGAGTGGCAGCCGTGAGGCCGGCGGCCGGCCTGGCCGCCGTCCTCCTCCTCGCCGGGTGCGGCTCGGAGCCCGACGGCCCGCAGGACGTCGTCGTGACGGCGGGGCCGCAGGAGGTCAGCGTCTCGCCCACCCAGGCCTGCCTGGACGGCGAGGGCCTGCGCTACGACACGACGCCGCCGGTCGTCGAGGTCTCCCCCGACACGACGATCCGGCTCACCGTCCCCGACGCGGTGGCCGAGCGCGGCTGGAGCGTCCAGGTCTTCGACGAGCAACTGGTGGAGCAGCTCGGCGAGGTGGAGGTCGACGCCGGCGAGGCGGTGTACGACGAGATCAACACCTCCGACGTCGTCCCGCCGGCGTTCTACCTCGTCGTCGTCGAGGAGGCGCGGGAGGACTGCGACGGGTTCAGCGGCGCGTGGCCGATCGGCTTCCTGCGCGCCGGCGGCGCCACCGGCGGCACGGCGTCGGCCCCCTCTGGCTGACGTGCTGGAACGGCCTCCCGCAGGGTCCCACCGCGAGCCTGCGAGCGGTGGGGGGCCAGGGGCGGCCACCCTTCAGGGGCCCGCGCCGAGCTTGCGAGGCGCGGGGGGAAGGGTGGTCCTTCAGTGCTCCAGGTCGGTGGCCACCGCGCGCAGGACCGAGGCGACCTTGCGGGCCACCGGCTTGTCCGGGTACCGCCCGCGGCGCAGGCCGTTGGAGACGTCGTCGAGCAGCTTGATGAGGTCCTCGATGATCGGGACCAGCTCGTCGGGCTTCTTGCGGGTCGCCGCCGCGTGCGCCGCGGTCACCGAGGGCAGCGGGTCGAGCACCCGCACCTGCAGCGCCTGGTCGCCCCGCCGGCCGGCGACGATGCCGAACTCCACCCGCTGGCCCGGCTTGAGCTCGCTGGTACCCGTCGGCAGGGCGTCCTTGTGCACGAAGACGTCGGGCCCGTCCTCCCGCGAGAGGAAGCCGAAACCCTTCTCCGGGTTGAACCACTTGACTCTGCCGGTGGGCACGTTGATCCCTCAGTCGGTCGCGGACGGGCCCGGCACCGGGCCGGGAGGACGGCGCGGCACGGCGCCGCGCTGACCCACAGGTTAGTCGTGGCCCGCGCCGACCCGGCCGGCGTCCTCCTCGTCGACCGGCTGCTCCACCACCCCGAGGCGGTCGAGGAGCACCAGGAACACCGCGGCGAAGTCGTTGCCCTCGACGTCGCGACGGACCCGTTCCCAGTCCACCTGCTCGCGCAGCGCGCGGGCCACCGGCAGCAGCCGGGAGTAGTCGCAGTAGTGCTCGTCGAGGGCCATCAGCTTGGTGACGACGATGTCGGTGGCCTCGAGGACGGGCATGTGCACCGAGAGCACCGGCAGTTCCTCGGCGCGGTCGATGAGGTCGTTCTCCACCGGGACGCCGCAGGTGCGCCAGAGGACGTCGACGAACGAGTTGCCCTGCACCACCTTGGTCAGCCAGTCCTCGGCCGGGTCGACGACCTCCAGGCCGGCCTCGGCCAGCACCTTGGCCGCCCGCTCGCTCTCCGCGGCCGGGACGAGGAAGTCCGCGTCGTGGTCGGGCTCGGGCGCTCCGCGCACCCACGCCGCGTAGCCACCGCACAGTGCGAAGGGGACGTCGCCCTGCTTGAGGGCGACGGCGACGCGCTTGAGGAGGTCACGGATCTCGTCCCGGTCCGATGGCTGCACGCGCTAGCTGCTACCCGGCGCGCCGTGCTCGGAACGTGCCCGTGTGGACGGCGCCGGTCGGGGCACTGGACCTGCGTGCGGATCGCGACCTTCAACATCCTCCACGGCCGCTCCCCCGTCGACGACCGAGTCGACGTCGAGCGCCTCGCCGCCGCCGTGAAGACCCTCGACGCCGACGTCCTGGGCCTGCAGGAGGTCGACCGGGACCAGCCGCGGTCGATGGGCGCCGACCTCACCGCGGTCGCCGCCGAGGCCATGGGCGCGGTCGACTCGCAGTTCGTGGCGGCGCTGCACGGCACGCCGGGCGGCACCTGGATGGCGGCCACCGGCGACGAGCAGCCCGGGTCGGCGACCTACGGGATCGCGCTGCTGTCCCGCTATCCGGTGGTGTCGTGGCGCGTCGTCCGGCTGCCGGCGCTGCGCAGCCGGGTGCCGGTGTGGTTCCGGGGCGCGTCGCGGCCGAAGCTGGTCGGCGACGAGCCGCGGGTCGCCGTCGCCGCCGTCCTGGAGGGGCCGGCGGGGCAGTTCACGGTGGCCAACACCCACCTGTCGTTCATCCCCGGCTGGAACGCGCTGCAGCTGTCGAAGCTGGTGCGCTCGCTGACCGGGACCCGCGAGCCGCTGGTGCTCATGGGTGACCTCAACATGGAGCGCGGGCAGGCCGTGCGGCTGAGCGGACTGCAGCCGCTGGGGACGGCGCCGACGTTCCCGCTGGACGCCCCCGCCCGCCAGCTGGACCACGTGCTCGCCCGCGGCCCGATCGCCGCGACCGGCGCCGCCGAGGCGGTGCGGCTGCCGCTGTCGGACCACCGCGCCCTCGTCGTCCCCTGCCGGGTCTGACCGCCCGGGCGCCCGCGCGGTTTAGGAAGCCATACCCGCGTATCCGGGCCCGGGACGTGGGAATCGCTTCCAATACCTGTACGAGGCGGTGGGCCGGTCAGGCGTTGCGGACGGCGGCGGCGGCCTGCAGGCCCAGTTCCTCGACCGACACCTCGCGCATCTCGACCTTGCGGACCTTGCCGGTGACCGTCATCGGGAAGGCGTCGACGATCTTCACGTAGCGGGGGATCTTGTAGTGGGCGAGCTTGCCGGAGCAGAACTCCCGCAGCGCCTCGGCGGTCAGCGGCTCGGCGCCGGGCCGCAGCCGCACCCAGGCCATGAGCTCCTCGCCGTAGCGCTCGTCGGGGACGCCGATGACCTGGGCGTCGACGACGTCGGGATGGGTGTAGAGGAACTCCTCGACCTCGCGCGGGTACACGTTCTCCCCGCCGCGGATCACCATGTCCTTGATCCGGCCGACGATGTTGAGGTAGCCCTCGCCGTCCATCACCGCCAGGTCGCCGGTGTGCATCCAGCGCGCGGCGTCGATGACCTCCGCGGTCTTCTCCGGCTGCTCCCAGTAACCCAGCATCACCGAGTAGCCGCGGGTGCAGAACTCCCCCGGCGTCCCGCGCGGCACGGTCAGCCCGGTCTCGGGGTCGACGATCTTCACCTCGAGGTGCGGGTGCACCCGGCCGACGGTGGAGGTGCGCCGGTCGAGGTCGTCGTCGGCGCCGGTCTGGGTGGAGACCGGGGAGGTCTCGGTCATGCCGTAGCAGATGGTCACCTCGGTCATGCCCATCTCGGCGACCACCCGCTTCATCACCTCCACCGGGCACGGCGAGCCGGCCATGATCCCGGTGCGCAGCGACGACAGGTCGTACGTGGCGAAGTCGGGCAGCGCCAGCTCGGCGATGAACATCGTCGGGACGCCGTACAGCGACGTGCACCGCTCGTCGGCGACCGCCTGCAGCGTGAGCGCCGGGTCGAACCCGGGTGCGGGGATGACCATGGTCGCGCCGTGGCTGGTGGCCGCGAGGTTGCCCATCCCCATGCCGAAGCAGTGGTAGTAGGGCACCGGGATGCAGATCCGGTCGGCCTCGGTGTAGCCGCAGCCCTCGCCGACGAAGAACCCGTTGTTGAGCAGGTTGTGGTGGGTGAGCGTGGCGCCCTTGGGGAAGCCCGTCGTCCCCGACGTGTACTGGATGTTGATCGGGTCGTCGGCCGACAGCTCCGCCTCGCGGCGGACCAGCAGCTCGCGGTCGCCGGCCCGGCCGGTGGCGACCAGCTGCTCCCACTCCGCAGAGCCGAGGAAGACCACCTCGCGCAGCTCGGGGCACTCGCCGCGGACCTCGCCCACCATCGCCCGGTAGTCGCTGGTCTTGAACTCCGGCGCGGACACCAGCACCGAGATGCCGGCCTGCTTCAGCACGTAGGCCAGCTCGTGGGTGCGGTAGGCCGGGTTGATGTTGACCAGGATCGCGCCGAGCTTGGCGGTCGCGTACTGGACGAACGCCCACTCCGCGCAGTTGGGCGCCCAGATGCCGACCCGGTCGCCCTTGGCCACCCCCCGGGCGTCCAGCCCCAGGGCGACCGCGTCCACCTCCGCTAAGAACTGCGGATAGGTGAACCGGCGACCCGTGGCGCACTCGACGAGTGCCTCGGAGTCGCCCACCCGCGCCGCCGCCCGGTCGAGGTTGGCCCCGATGGTGTCGCCCAGCAGCGGAACGGTCGAGGTCCCGTTGCTGTAGGACGGCAGCGCGGGCGACGTCACCGCTCGCCCGCCATCACGCCGGCCCGGTTGGGCTTGTCGGTCGGGTGCGCGTAGCGGAGGCGGTTGGGCGGCAGCGGGAACTGGTGGTCCTCACCGAAGGGGTTGAGCGGGCCGGCCGGCTCGGCGGTGAACTCGGTCAGCGGCGGGCCGCCGGTGTCCGACTGCCCCCAGGTGGGCTCCACCAGGTGCGCGTGCTTGGTCTTCCGCTTGGCCATGTCGCCGTTCGCCTCCGTGTCCTCTGTGCGGTGCACCGCGCGGTGCCCGCGTCGGCGCTCATCTTCTCGGACGGCATACCCGGAACGCACGCACTACGCCCCTCCGTCGCCCCCGCGGGTCAGCGCCGGTGCGGCACGCGAGCCCCGTAGACGGTCGGCACGCCCTCGGCGGTGAGCACCCACTCCCGCGGGCCGACCGGCGCCGCGCGCACGACCGCGCCGTTGAGCTGCTGGACGGCGCGGGTCCGCCAGACCGAGGTGCTGACCAGACGCAGCCGCACCGGCGCGTCCAGCGGGTTCCACTCGTCGTAGCCCTCGGGCTCGAAGGAGAGGACCGCCGGTCCGGCGATCCGCAGCACGCCGGTCTGCCACGGCACCGTGCGCAGCGCCCGGTGCCAGCGGCGGTGCCGGACCAGGGCGCCGGTCCCGGCGACGGCCGCGACGATCCCGGCGACGACCAGCACGACGACGAGCAGGCCCAGCCCGGGCACCCGCCGTCCGGAACTGCCGGCGATCGCCACGAGCGCGGCCCCCAGCAGCACCCCGAGGACGACGGCGATGACGCCCCCGGCCAGCCAGCGCAGCGCCCCGGCCTGGTAACCGGTCAGCGCGCTGGCGGTCTGCGGGTCGTCGGCGGCCGGGTGCACGCGATCATGCTGGCCCAGCGGCCCCGCTCGCGGCGCCACGGGGTCGCCGCGACGACGGCGGGAGCACCCGGTCCCGCCGGCGACGGCGGGACCCGGCGGCGACGACGTAGCGTGGACCGGATGCCTGCCGAACGCCCCGCCACCCTGGCTGCCTGGCTGCGCACCCGCAGCGACGAGCAGCTGGGCGCGCTCCTGGCGGCCCGCCCCGACGTGGCCCGGCCGGCCCCGTCGGACGTCGTCGCGCTGGCCAGCCGCCTGGCGGTGCCGGTCTCGGTGGACCGTGCCCTCGACGAGCTGGACGCCGCGACACTGCAGGTGCTCGACGTCGTCCTGCTGGCCGGCACCCACGGCGTGGACGCCGCCGACCTCCCCGCGGCGCTGCCCGAGCTGTCCGACGAGGTGCTCGGGGCCGCGCTGGAGCGGCTGGCCACCCGGGCGCTGCTGTGGGGCGACGAGGTGCTGCACGCCCCCGACCCGGTGCGCCGCGCCGTCCGGTACCCCGCCGGGCTCGGCCGGCGCGCCGTCGACCTGCGGCTGACCCTCCCCGGCGACCTGCCCGCCGCCGTCGGCGAGCTGACCGCCGAGGAGCGCGAGGTCCTGGAGCGGCTGGCCGGCGACCGGCCGGTCGGGCACCTGCCCGACACCACCGGCAACGGCGCGTCCCCGGCCCGCCGGCTGCTGCAGCGCGGCCTGCTCGCCCGCATCGACGCGCTCAACGTGGAACTGCCCCGGGAGGTCGGGCTGCTGCTGCGCGGCGACCGGCCCTACGGCCCGCCGCGGTTGCGCCCCGCGCCGGCGGTCGTCGAGCGCGACGCGGCGGTGGTCGACCGGCAGGCGGCCGGAGCCGCGCTGGAGTCGATCGGGCGGGTCGGCGAGCTGCTGGTGCTGCTCGAGGAGGAGCCGGCCGGGCTGCTGCGCAGCGGCGGCATCGGCGTCCGCGACCAGAAACGCCTGGCCCGCGCGCTGCACGTGACCGAGCCGGAGGCCGGCTGGCTGCTGGAGCTGGCGCACGTCGCCGGCCTGCTCGACGTGGGCGGCCCGCACCGGGACGAGTGGCTGCCCACCCGCTCCTTCGACCTGTGGCGGGAGCAGGACCTGCCCGCCCGATGGGCGACGCTGGCCGGCGGCTGGCTGGACGCGGTCCGGCTGCCGTCCCTGGCCGGGCAGCGCGACGTAGCGGGCAAGGCGGTCAACGCCCTCTCCCCCGACCTGGTGCGGCACACCGCGCCGGCCATCCGCCGCTCCGCCCTGACCGCGCTGGCCGAGTACCCGCGGGGCACCGGCCTGGCGTCCGAGGACCTCGTGGCGCTGCTGCGCTGGCGCACCCCCCGGCGGGCCGACCGGCTGGCGCCGGTCCCCGACCTGCTGGCCGAGGCCGCCCGGCTGGGCGTGCTGGTCGGCGGGGTGCTGTCCACCGGCGGACGCGGCCTGCTCGCCGCCGGCGAGGACGGCGCGGCGGACGGCATGGCGGGGCTGCTCCCGCAGCCGGTCGACCACGTGCTCGCCCAGCCCGACCTCTCGCTGATCGCCCCCGGTCCGCTGGTCGCCGAGCTCGCCGACACCCTCGCCGTCGTCGCCGACATCGAGTCCTCCGGCGGGGCGACGGTGTTCCGGGTGTCGGAGGCCAGCGTGCGCCGCGCGCTGGACTCCGGCTGGTCGGCGACCGACCTGCACGACTTCTTCGCCCGCGCGTCGCGGACCCCGGTGCCCCAGGCACTGGACTACCTGGTCGACGACGTCGCCCGACAGCACGGCCGGCTGCGGGTGGGCGCGATCGAGAGCTACGTGCGCTCCGACGACCACGGGCTGCTGTCGCAGGTGCTCAACGACCGGCGCACGGCCGGCGCCGAACTGCGCCGGCTCGCCCCGGGCGTGCTGGTCAGCGGCCTGGGCGCCGACGAGGTGCTCACCGTGCTGCGCGAGGCGGGCTACGCACCGGCCGGCGAGTCGCCGGGCGGCGCCGTCCTCACCCGGCCACCGGCGCGGCCGCGGGCCGCGGGGCGCCGTCCCGGCTCCGCTCCGGCGCAGCTCCCGCGACCACTCACCGGCGAGGAGCTGTCCGCCACGGTGAGGGAGATCCGCGCCGGCGACGCCGCCCTGGCCGCCCGCCGGGGGGAGGCGGTCCGCCAGGTGCCGGGGGTGACCACCGCCGGCACCCTCGAGCTGCTCTCCCGCGCCGTCCGGGAGGGCGTGCCGGTGTGGCTGGGCTACGTCGACGCGCAGGGCAGCGGCAGCCAGCGCGTGGTGCAGCCGGTCTCGCTGGCCGGTGGCTTCCTCCAGGGGTACGACGAGCGGCGCGGCGAGAGCCGCACCTTCGCGGTTCACCGCATCACCTCGGTCGCCCTGGTCGACGACGACGAGGACCCGCTGCCCCCGTCGTGAGTCGCGCCCGAACCGCTTGCCGCGAGCAGCGCGGCGGACCAGTCTCCGGCTCGGAACCTGCCCCGAGACGAGGACGACCAGGTCATGGAGAGCGAGGAGAGTGTCGCCGCCCTGCTCGCAGTGGCGGTGCGGAGCGTGCTGGGCGTCGAGGAGGCGCCCGTGCGGCTGCGTGCCTGGGACGGCACCGTCGCCGGCCCGGAGGGCGCCCCGGTGATCGGCGTCCGCACGCCGCGGGCGCTGCGCCGGCTGGTCTGGGCGCCCGGTGAGCTGGGCCTGGGCCGCGCCTACGTGGCCGGGGAACTGGAGATCGAGGGCGACGTCTTCGCCACGCTGTCGGCGCTGACGTCGGCCGGCCGGCTCGCGGTCGCCGGTCCGCCCCCGGCGCCGACCCTGCGCGACCGGCTCGGTCTGGTGCGCACGGCGGCGCGGCTGGGCGCCCTCGGGCCCGAGCCGGCCCCGCCGCCGGAGGAGGTGCGCCTGCGCCGCTTCGGACGCCGGCACTCCCGCGCGCGGGACGCGGCCGCGATCGCCCACCACTACGACGTCTCCAACGACTTCTACGCCCTCGTGCTGGGCTCGTCGATGGTCTACTCGTGCGCCGTCTGGGAGTCGCCGGCCACCGGCCTGGACGCCGCCCAGGAGGCCAAGCTCGACCTGGTCTGCCGCAAGCTCGGGCTGGTCCCCGGCGCGCGGCTGCTGGACGTCGGCTGCGGCTGGGGCAGCCTGGCCCTGCACGCGGCGCAGCGGTACGGCGCCCACGTGGTCGGGATCACCCTCTCCGCCGCGCAGGCCGAGCTGGCCCGGCGCCGCGTGGCCGAGGCGGGCCTGGCCGACCGCGTGGAGATCCGGGTCCAGGACTACCGCGACGTGCCCGACGGGCCCTACGACGCGGTGGCCTCGATCGGGATGGCCGAGCACGTCGGCGCCGCGGGGATGGCCGGGTACGTCCGGACCCTGCACGCGCTGCTGCGCCCCGGCGGCCGGCTGCTCAACCACGCGATCGCGTGGAACGCCGGCTCGCCCGGCTGGGACCCCGACACCTTCATCACCCGGTTCGTCTTCCCCGACGGCGAGCTGCTCGACCTGGCCGGCACCGTCTCGGCGCTGGAGGACGGCGGGCTGGAGGTCCTCGACGTCGAGGCGCTGCGCCGGCACTACGCGCTCACCCTGCGGGCCTGGGTGGAGCGCCTGGAGAAGCACTGGGACGCCGCGGTGTCGCTGGCCGGCCCCGGCCGGGCGCGGGTGTGGCGGCTGTACATGGCGGCCAGCGCCCTGGCGTTCGAGGCCGGGAAGCTGGGCGTGAACCAGGTGCTGGTGCAGCGCCCGGGCGGGGACCCGCCGCCGATGCGCCGCCGCGACTGGGTCTGAGGGTCGGTCAGCCGCCTCCGGCCAGCGCGCGGGCCAGGTCCTGCTCGACGTCCCGGGCGGTGAGCGCCAGCGCGGCCACCAGCTGGGGCAGCCGGCTCTCGGAGAAGCGGACCGTGGGCATCGACACCGAGACCGCCGCCTCGGCCGGCTCACCCGGCAACCGGACGGCCCGCCCGATCGCGGTGAGCCCCGTCTCGGTGCGCCCGGCGTTGATCGCGAACCCCCGTTCCCGGACCACGCGCAGGTCCTTGCGCAACGCGGCCAGGTCGGGCCGCTCCCCCGGGCGGTCGACCCACTTCTCCTCGGCGTAGAAGGCCTCGAGCTGGGCGTCGGGCAGGTCGGCGAGCATGAGCTTGCCGCCGGACACCAGGTGCGCGGGGAAGACCATGCCCTCGCGGTCGCCCACGCGCAGCGCCTGACTGCACTCCACCGACGCGATGAAGCGCACGTGGTCGCCGGCGAGGATCTGCAGGTTGGCGGTCTCGTCGACCCGCTCCACGAGCACCTGGAGGTGCGGCATGGCGATGGTGCGCAGCAGCGCGGTCCGCGACTGCGACCGGGCACCGAGGGAGAGCACCGGCCCCGCGACGTAGCGCCGGGAGTCGTCCTGCACGGCGAAGTCGCGGTAGACGAGCATCGACAGCAGCCGGTGCGCCGTCGAGCGGGCGACCCCGAGCCGGGCCGCGGCCTCGCTGACGCTCAGGGACCCCTCCACCTGCAGCGCCGTCGCCAGCTGCAGGGCGTGGTCGACGCTGGCGATGGCGTAGGCCGGTGCGTTCTTCACACCAGAATGATGTACCACCGCCAGCAGAACGCGCGCGACCGTACATCCATGACGGTCCGCGCGGTCATCCGCCGCGGTGTGGGTACCCACGCCGCAGGGCCCGCGGGTGCCTCCACCCGCCGACCGCCGTCCTCGGTCCACTGAACGCACCGCACGGAAGGAACGCCGCCATGACGCAGAACGTGGCCTCGCCGGTCCGGCTGACCGCTCTCGACGCGCCCGACCAGCCGACCCCCAGCGCCGAGCTGGAGGAGCTCTACCGCGGGTTCGAGCAGGAGCTGCTCGTGCCGCTGTGGACCGAGATCGGCGACCTGATGCCGCTGCACCCGCGGTCGCGCGCCGTGCCGCACGTCTGGCGGTGGCAGAACCTGCTGCGGCTGGCCGACCGGGCCGGCCACCTGGTGCCGGTCGGCCGCGGCGGCGAGCGCCGGGCGATCGCGCTGGCCAACCCCTCGCTCGGCGGCAAGCCCTACGCCACCCCGACGCTGTGGGCGGCGATCCAGTACCTGATGCCGGGCGAGAACGCCCCGGAGCACCGGCACACCCAGCACGCCTTCCGCTTCGTCGTCGAGGGCGAGGGGGTGTGGACCGTGGTGGGCCGCGACCCGGTGCCGATGAACCGCGGGGACTTCCTGCCGCAGGCCGGCTGGAACTGGCACGCCCACCACAACGCCGCCGAGCAGCCGATGGCCTGGATCGACGGGCTGGACATCCCGTTCCAGTACGCCACCGAGTCGCAGTTCTTCGAGTTCGGCCGCGAGTCGATCAGCGACGCGGAGCGCACCACCCCGGAGCGGTCCCGCTCGCAGCGGCTGTGGGGCCACGCCGGGCTGCGCCCGGTGTCCGCGCCCGGCTCGACGCCCGGCACGCCGCTGCTCAACTACCGGTGGGCCGACACCGACGCCGCGCTGGCCGACCAGCTGGAGCTGGAGGACGAGGGGCACCCCGGCACCGTGGAGCCCGGCCACGCCGCCGTCCGCTACACCAACCCGACCACCGGCGGCGACGTGCTGCCCACCATCCGCGCCGAGATGCACCGGGTGCGCAGCGGCACGGAGACCGCGCCGCGCCGCGAGGCCGGGTCGTCGGTGTTCCAGGTCTTCGACGGCAGCGGCACGGTGACCGTCGGGGAGACCTCGTGGACCGTCACCCGCGGCGACATGTTCGTCGCCCCCTCGTGGCAGCCGCTGTCGGTCCGCTCCGAGGCCTCGGCCAGCGACTCGGACTCCGGCGCGCTGGACCTGTTCCGGTTCAGCGACACCCCGATCTTCGAGGCGCTGCACCTCGACCGCGCGGCGGTCGACGGGGGTGCCCGGTGAAGCTGGCCACCATCCGCACGCTGGAGGGCCGGACCCGCGCCGTCCGCGTGGACGAGGACCACCTCGTCGACCTCGGCGCCGCCGACCTCGGCGAGTTCCTCGCCACCCCGGGCTGGGAGGACCGCGCCGCCGCGGCCACCGAGCGCGTGGCCGAGGTGCGCGGCGCCGCCTACGCCCCCGTCGTGCCGCACCCCGGCAAGATCGTCTGCGTCGGGCTCAACTACCGCACGCACATCCTGGAGATGGGCCGGGACCTGCCCGAGTACCCGACGCTGTTCTCCAAGTACGCCGACACCCTGGTCGGGGCCAATGACGACATCGTCAAGCCCCCGGAGACCACCGAGTTCGACTGGGAGTGCGAGCTCGCCGTGATCATCGGCGCGCCCGTCCGCCGGGCCCGCGGGGTCGAGGCCGAGGCGGCCATCGCCGGGTTCGCCGTGCTCAACGACGTCACCTGCCGCGACTGGCAGTTCCGCACCCGCGAGTGGCTGCAGGGCAAGAACTGGGAGGCGACCACCCCGCTGGGGCCCTACCTGGTCACCCCCGACGAGCTGCCCGGCGGCGTCCGGCCCACGCTGGAGATCAGCACGAGGATCGACGGCGAGACCGTGCAGAAGGACACCACCGGTGACCTGCTGTTCGACCCGGTCGCCCTGGTCGAGTACGTCTCCACGATGATCACCCTCCGCCCGGGCGACGTTCTCGCCACCGGCACCCCCGGCGGCGTCGGCCACGCCCGCAAGCCGGCCCGCTACCTCGAGGCCGGGCAGCACCTGACCACCGAGATCGGCGGCCTGGGGCGCTGCGAGAACACCGTCGTCGCCGACCTGGCCGCCGCGGAGCTGTCGTCGTGAGCGACGTCGACGTCCTCGTCGTCGGCGGCGGCATCGGCGGGCTGTCCAACGCCCTGGCGCTCACGCGGAAGGGCCTGCGGGTCCGCGTCCTCGAGCGCGCGGCGGAGTTCGGCGAGGTCGGTGCCGGGCTGCAGATCGCGCCCAACTGCACGCGGATCCTCGACTCCTGGGGTCTGCTCGACGAGGTGCTGTCCCTCGGCGTGCGGCCGGAGAACCTCGTCATGAAGGACGCCGTCGACGGGACGGTGCTCACCCGCCTCGACCTCACCGACGCGCGGGAGCGCTACGGCTCGCCGTACGTGGTGATCCACCGCAGCGACCTGCACGGCACGCTGCTGCGCGCCTGCAGGCGGGCCGGCGTCGACCTGGTCACCAGCGCGGCGGTGACCGCGTACGAGCACGTGGACGACGGCGTCGCGGTGGTCCACGGGGGTGGCCGGGAGGTCGCCCCGGTGGTGCTCGCCGCCGACGGCCTGTACTCGGTGGCGCGGAAGACGATCAGCGACGACGAGCCGGTGAGCTCGGCGTACGTGGCCTACCGCGGCGCGATCCCGGTGGACAAGGTCGCCGAGATGGACGTCTCGATGACCGACGTCGTGGTCTACGTCGGGCCGCACTGCCACTTCGTGCAGTACCCGCTGCGGCAGGGCGAGATGTTCAACCAGGTGGCGGTGTTCCGGTCGCCGAAGGCGCTCGCCGGCGAGGAGGACTGGGGCACCCCCGACGAGCTGGACGCCGCCTTCGCCGGCACCTGCCCGCAGGTCCGGGACGGCCTGCCGCTGATGTGGCGGGACCGCTGGTGGCGGATGTACGACCGCGACCCGATCACCACCTGGGTCCAGGGTCGCCTCGCGCTCACCGGGGACGCCGCCCACCCGCCGCTGCAGTACCTGGCTCAGGGGGCGGTCATGGCGATGGAGGACGCCTGGGTGCTGTCCGAGCACGTCGGCGCCCAGCTGGCCGAGGGGGACCTGGACTGGGACGCCGCGCTGGCCGCCTACCAGGCGGTGCGGCCCGAGCACTGCCGGCGGGTCCTGACCACTGCCCGCGCGTGGGGTGAGCTGTGGCACCTCACCGGCGCGGAGCGGGAGGCGCGCAACGCCGTCCTGCGGCAGCGGGACGTGCACGACTACGGCTTCGTGGACTGGCTGTACGGGCCCACCGCCCTCACCCCCGAGCAGGAGCCGCCGATGTTCCGGCCGCAGCCGCTCGAGGTGCCGGCCCGGGCCTGATCGGGAAGGTCCTGTCGGCGGGCGTGGTTACGGTGACGGAGGTCTTCGCGACCCCGTCCCCCTGCTGACCGCGCCCGTCGGCAGGACGCCTGTCGAAAGGTTCCCGTGACAGACGGACCCCTGATCGTCCAGTCGGACAAGACGCTGCTGCTCGAGGTCGACCACCCGCTCGCGCGCGACTGCCGGGCGGCGATCGCGCCGTTCGCGGAGCTGGAGCGCTCCCCCGAGCACGTGCACACCTACCGGGTCACCCCGCTCGCGCTGTGGAACGCCCGCGCCGCCGGACACGACGCCGAGCAGGTCGTCGACGCGCTGGTCCGCTACTCCCGCTACCCGGTGCCGCACGCGCTGCTGGTCGACGTCGCCGACACCATGGACCGCTTCGGCCGGCTGACCCTGGCCAACCACCCGGTGCACGGGCTGGTGCTGGCCACCTCCGACCGCGCGGTGCTCGAGGAGGTCATCCGCAGCAAGCGGGTGGCGCCGATGCTCGGTGCCCGGATCGACGCGGACAGCGTCGTCGTCCACCCGTCGGAGCGCGGGCGGCTCAAGCAGGCGCTGCTCAAGATCGGCTGGCCGGCCGAGGACCTCGCCGGCTACGTCGACGGCCAGGCCCACCCGATCGAGCTCGACCAGAGCGGCTGGCACCTGCGCGACTACCAGCAGGAGGCCGTCGAGGGGTTCTGGTCCGGCGGCTCCGGCGTCGTCGTCCTGCCCTGCGGCGCCGGCAAGACGCTGGTCGGCGCGGCGGCGATGGCCGAGGCCAAGGCGACCACGCTGATCCTGGTCACCAACACCGTCGCCGGGCGGCAGTGGAAGCGGGAGCTGATCGCCCGCACCTCGCTGACCGAGGAGGAGATCGGCGAGTACTCCGGCGAGCGCAAGGAGATCCGCCCGGTCACCATCGCGACCTACCAGGTGATCACCACCCGCCGGAAGGGCGAGTACCGGCACCTGGACCTGTTCGACGCGCAGGACTGGGGCCTCATCGTCTACGACGAGGTGCACCTGCTGCCGGCGCCGATCTTCCGGCTGACCGCCGACCTGCAGTCCCGACGCCGGCTCGGCCTCACCGCCACGCTGGTGCGCGAGGACGGCCGGGAGGACGACGTCTTCTCCCTGATCGGGCCCAAGCGCTACGACGCGCCGTGGCGGGACATCGAGGCCCAGGGCTACATCGCCCCGGCCGAGTGCATCGAGGTGCGGGTGTCGCTCGACGACGAGGAGCGGATGACATACGCGGTCGCCGAGCCCGAGGAGCGGTACCGGATCGCGGCGACGGCGTCGTCGAAGCTGCCGGTGATCCGGCGGGTGCTCGAGCGGCACCCCGACGAGCAGAAGCTGGTCATCGGCGCCTACCTCGACCAGCTCGACGAGCTCGGCCGGGCGCTCGACGCCCCGGTGATCCAGGGCTCGACCACCAACCGCGAGCGGGAGAAGCTCTTCGACGCCTTCCGCGCCGGGGAGATCCGCACCCTGGTCGTCTCCAAGGTGGCCAACTTCTCCATCGACCTGCCCGAGGCGGCGGTCGCCGTCCAGGTGTCGGGCACCTTCGGCTCGCGCCAGGAGGAGGCCCAGCGGCTCGGCCGGGTGCTGCGGCCCAAGGCCGACGGCCGGCAGGCGCACTTCTACACGGTGGTCAGCCGGGACACCCTCGACAGCGAGTACGCCGCGCACCGGCAGCGCTTCCTCGCCGAGCAGGGCTACGCGTACACGATCGTCGACGCCGCCGACCTGGCCGGCCCCGGCGAGGTCAACGGTCCCGACTGGGTCGACGAGGGCGCCTGACCGCAGCGGAGTCGCCCGGCGGCGGTTCCCGTCACCGGGCGACTCCGGTCAACGCCGCGTCACGGCCCAGGCGGCGATCTCCGCCCGTGAGCGGAAGCCCAGCCGGGCCAGGATCTGCTCCACGTGCGACTCCGCCGTCCGCGGGGAGATGACCAGCCGGGCGGCGATCTCCCGGTCGGTCAGCCCCTGCGCCACCAGGCCGGCGACCTCCAGCTGGCGGCGGGTCAGCGGCCCGGACGGCGGTGCAGCGGGCGCCGCGGGTGCCGGCCCCTCGCCGAGCGCCAGCGCCACTGCCGCCGGCCGGTCGAGCGCGCGCCCCTCGGCCACCCGGGCCGCCCACCGCTGCTCCCCGAGGGCACGGCGGGCGGGGC